>JANPHP010000440.1:0-19242 GCA_031424495.1 Bacteroidota bacterium
CCATCCGCATCATGAAGGAATCGGGCGGCCACAGCGTAAAGCTTGAAGGCGGCGAATTCATCATGGATTCCGTCAAGCGTATCCTGTCTGCAGGCATCCCTGTGATGGGCCACTTGGGCCTCACACCCCAATCGATTTACAAGTTTGGGTCCTATGTCGTGCGCGCCACTGAAGACGATGAGGCCGAGCAACTCGTGCGCGATGCGCTCAAGCTGCAAGAGGCCGGCATCTTTGCATTGATTTTGGAAAAAATCCCCGCAGAGCTCGCAACACGTGTCGCCAAGCTGCTCACGATCCCGGTCATCGGCATCGGTGCAGGCCCCGGCGTCGACGGGCAAGTGCTCGTGACCCACGACATGCTCGGCATCAACCATGAGTTTTCGCCACGTTTCTTGCGCCGCTACGCGCAGCTCTACGACGTGATGAAAAGCGCATTTGAAAACTACATCCAAGACGTAAAATCAGGCTCATTCCCCACCGAGGACGAGAGCTACTGAATTGGCCAGTGGCAAGTCTATGCGTTGGTTTGCTAGGCTTCGAATGATGTTGCCGTTCATCGCCGGTCTGTGCATCGGCTCAGCCGCCTATGCGCAGGACGCGCTTCAGATATATTTTCTCTATGGCTCCAAGCCAGCGTCCTCCTACCGCAGTAGCGAGCCCAAATGGTTTGGCGGTAAACTCGGCGGTCATGTCGGCATCGGCTTTGCCGCAGACAGCGTATTGAATTTTGTTCCTTCAGGCCAATTTCACCGCGTGGGCCATCGCGACCCCAAGCACAGCCGTTATGTCGTGACCGACACCGCCAACTTTTGGGCCATCCTCGGTGGTAGCCAAGGAGCCCTCAAAACCGCCCGCATCACGATCCCCATCGACAGCGCCCAAAGGCAGCAATTTGAATCCATCCGGCAGCGATATCTGCAACAGTCGCCTTATGATTATGCCTTTTTCGGCATCCGTTGTGCATCCGCCACCGACGAAATCCTTGCCAAGCTCGGCATCACCAAAAAACGCAGCTACTGGGGCACGATCTTCGGCACTTTTCATCCCAAGCGATTGCGCATGCGCCTTTTGCGGATGGCGGGTCGCAACGATTGGAAAGTCGTGCGTACAAGAGGATCCCGCATGCGGGTGTGGCAGCGCTAGGTTTTGGGGAATGCGTTGCTGACTGTTATACCTATGAAGAGCTCATCCGCCTAGCTTCCAAATCGATAGCTTAAAAATCCGGCCCACTCAAAATAGGAATAGGCAACCGGCCATCGCCCCGGATTGATCAAATGTCCCCGCGTCATCACGCACATGGAAAAGCGATTGCTGACCAAAAATCGTAGCCCCGTGCCGCCTACCATACCGATTGCTACCTTGTGATATGTGTCCGATAGATTGCCTGAGGGCGGAGGAATTCCAAAACGCTGCAGGAAATAATAGGCTCCGCCGCCCAGTTCTAGGTAGGGTTGCACCTTCCCTTTTTGCGGCAGGTCTTGCCGCAGACCGACAAACACAGCCCCGATCTGACTCATCGGAAATTTTCCAAACGGATCGTGAACGAAGAGCCGCTTGCCCATCTCGAAGTCGCCTGCCGGGAAATGTGCTGCCGTGGCACCCAAAAAGAGGGAGGGCAATTTGGGTTTGAACTGCAATTGATAGTCGAGTGTTATGCCTGCAAAATTGGCCCCACCGCCACTTTGAGGCCTCACATTCGTCAGCCCTAGTGACAAGGTATGCTGCGTTTGCGCATCGGACTTTGTTGCCACACCAACCAAAAATACGATCCCGAAAAGCAGTTTGCCCAGTTTGATTTTCATTGTATTGAATTGCTTGCCACAAAGATACAAAATATTGGAAAGCAATGCATTGGAGATTGTAAGCTTGGAGGATAGCAGGCGGTCGGATTGGATACCAAATTTTCGATTTGCCTTTGCAGACCGGCATCGATCGGTTGGAATCGAAATTATAATCCCTGCCTTTGGCTCGAATTACACGACTCAATCAGCATCGGAAAAGCAATTTTTCCGAAATTTGCAGGATGGAATCCAATCCCAAGGCCGTGCCCACCGTCATTTATGAAGACAATCACTTGATTGCCATCGACAAGCCGTTTGGCATGCCCTCCCAAGGCGACGAGAGCGGCGACCTCGCGGTGAATGATTGGGTCATGGCCTATATTCGGGAGAAGTACCAAAAGCCGGGCAATGTCTACGTGGGGCTGCTGCACCGCCTCGACCGCCCAGCAGGCGGGCTCATGATCCTCGCCAAAACCTCCAAAGCAGCCGAGCGCATGTCGGCAATGCTGCAAAAACATGAGATCGACAAGCATTACCTCATCGTAACACTTGCCGTGCCGCGCCCCAAGGCGGGTCGCTTGCAGCATTTTGTCGCGCCCGTCGCCGGGCAGGTAAACATCATGCGGGCTTATGACCAGGCAGGTGGCGACCGCAAGCAGGCCGCGCTCACCTATACAGTACTGCGCGAGCGTGACGGCCGAGCCTTGGTGGATGTGGAGCTGGAGACGGGTCGCAAGCATCAGATCAGGCTGCAAATGGCCAAAATCGGCTGCGGCGTCGTTGGCGACGCCCGCTACAATGAAACAGCCTTTCTTCCCGACCGCTCCATCGCGCTCTTTGCCTGGAAGATCAGCTTTGAACATCCTGTGCGCAAAGGCGAACGCATTTCGCTGGTCGCCAATGTGCCAAGTGGCGGCGTTTGGGATATTGCACAGGGAATATAAAACGGTTTGGGTACGAGTTGACGGGACGAGGAAACTGTTTGGGGAAGCCTGGCTTGTTGGGGAATGGGTTGCTTGATGCCTTGCGTTCACGCAATCTTCATGCGGCGACCGTGATTCCTTGTGGTTTTGTCCTTATTTTCGCAACATGATCAGAAAATCGAATCTTATCCGGTTGTGGTGTTTGGGCTTGTCTGCCTGCTTGTGGCTGACGGCGAACTGCGTTGCGCAGCAAAATGGGTCAAAACCCCATGCAAACGCCAAAGCGAAGGCCCCGCGGCTGGTGGTGGGCATCGTGGTGGATCAGATGCGCTACGATTACCTTGAACGGTTCGCCGAAAATTTTGGGGAAGGGGGATTCAAGCGCTTGCTCGGCGAGGGCACTTCCTACGCCAATTGCAATTACAACTATGTGCCGACGGAAACTGCTCCCGGCCATGCAAGCATTTTCACCGGCACCACGCCCTCAGGTCACGGCATCATCATGAATGAGTGGCTGGACCAATCTTCGATCGGCAACGGCAAACCTTTGAAAGGACACAGCAGCGTCGCAGACAGTCTCTACCCTTTTGTCGGCGCTTCGCCCCTCTTCAAAGGGACAAAATTTGGCGCTTCCCCACTCCTGCTCGAATCCACAACGATGGCCGACGAACTCGAAAAAGCCACCAAATGCAAGGCCAAAACGATCGGCGTCTCACTCAAAGACCGCTCAGCAATCTTGCCCGTCAGCAAAAGTGCCGATGCTGCCTTTTGGTTCGATGACATTTCCGGCAATATGATCTCGAGCACATATTACCCCAATATGAAGGCGGGATTGCCCGCTTGGGTGGATTCCATCAACCAGCTCCACCTGCCTTTTGTTTACCTCTCGGAGCCCAAGGGTTGGGACCTCTTGTTGCCTGCTGCTAAGTATACATCGCTTGACGGTCCAGCAGACAGCCGCTATGAGGGAACCTATGGCAAAGATGACGTGCCTACGTTTCCTCACCGCTTTGTGGTCGATCCCCACCTTGGCTGCCCCGATTTCAAGACCAGCCCTTGGGGGAATGTGCTGGTGAAGGATTTTGCCAAGCAGGCGATCATCCATTACCAATTGGGAGCCGACAAGGTGACCGACTTCCTAAGTGTGAGTTTTTCTTCCACCGATATGGTCGCGCACCAGTTTGGTACCCAATCCCGCGAGGTCGAGGACACCTATTTGCGTTTGGACCGCGATTTGGCTGATTTTCTCAATTTCTTGGATCAGCGCATTGGCAAGGAAAATGTGTTGGTCTTCTTGACGGCTGACCATGGCGGCGCGCTGAATCCCGTCTTTGCGCAAGATGAAGGGGCCTTGGGCGGATGGATCGACCCCGCCGCGCTTACGCAGCTGCTGCACAGCAAATTGGGCGATCGTGTGGGTCAGGACTCACTGCTTGCAAGCGTCAAGGGCCATACAGTCTATTTGAACCGTGCCCTAGCAACGCGCAGAGGCTTGGACCTAGATTCGCTCAGCCATGTCGTTACGGCTGCGATGGTGGGATTTCCCGGCATCGAAAAAGGCTATACCGCGCGAGAAATGGCTGCAATCAATGCTCAGTCTGGCCCCGAATCTTTCCTCAAAAATGGCTTCAATCCCACGCGCAGTGGCGATGTCGCTTACCTTGCCGATTATGGCTATTTGCAGTCCGCCTACAGTCCCAAGGAGCCTTGGCGCTACCAAAAAGGGACCTCGCATGGCAGCCATTACGACTATGACACGCACGTACCGCTGTTGTGGTGGGGCTGGAAAACACCCATCTCGCAAAACAATTCGCCGGTTGTGATTCCCGATATTGCGCCGACGGTCTGCAAAGCTTTGCACATTCAACAGACGAGCAAGTGCAGCGGCAAGCCGGTGCCGGGCTTGTAGCCATCTGCGCTGTCTATCTGCGATTCGACATTCATCAATAGGTTGATCGACACGAACTTCAAGCCTTTCAATCGGTACGAAAGATGCGTTGGAGGGAGAAACATGCGATTTACGATCCAAATTTGAGTGGCCGATTTCCTTGCCTACCATCTGGGCGATGCATATTGGATCGTTGATCCCAACTGGGTTTCAAATAGAATGACCCGCCGGGTGGCGGGCCATTCTGAAAACCAACTTAACCAACTAAAACCAATTTCTTACTATCTATCCAATCAATTCACTACTCTATGTTGTGCGGGCGCTAGCGCGAGGCTTTGCCACCTGAATGCGATGCAATATTGCGTAATCTTGGCACGAATCAGGAGCTATTTTCGATCAATGGCGACGATCGCGCCACCAACGGCTAGATTCCTGTGTCTAAGGGACATGGCCTAGATCAAAGTCAATCCTTCCAGCAATTTGTTGCGGTAAGACTTACCGATCGGGAGCGCAGCGCCGTTGAGCATAACTTGGTTCTCCTCGATGCGCTCGATATCTGCGGTGCGCACGATGAACGATCTGTGTATGCGCTGATAGCCCTTGTCAGAGAGAACATCTTCCATGGTCTTCATCGTGGTATGCACGATCAATTTTTCGTGAAGGGTCTGCAGGAGCACGTAATTTTCCATCGCCTCTACCCATTGCAACTCTTGCAAGCGCACCCGCACCAGTTTACCACCGCTCCGCACAAAGATCGAACTGCGGTTGTTGCCTTGCGGTTGTGGAGCCTCAACGCTGGCAGCCGGCTTGTTGATGGCCCCGATTTCAGCCATCGTCACGACGGCTCCTATCACCTCCGCTGCAGGGTTGCGAACCGCTGAAACTGAGAGCGAAAAATGCTTGCCTTTGCCTTGAATTCCATTTTTCAGGGTAAGTGGCAGCGCAGCACGCGTGGCGCCCCAGCGCAAGGCCCCCTCAAAAGCGATCGTCAATTCGGCAGCTTCCTCAGCAGTGCCGATGTTGCGTTCACAGACCAACTCTAGGATCGAACTACCGATCAGGTCAGTGCAACCCATTTCAAAAAACACTTCTGCACTTTCATTCGCGCATTCGACATTGCCATCCCGATCTGTAACGACCACCGCTATCGGCATCGTTTGAATCGCAGATTCATAACAAAGCAGCCGAGGAATCGGTGTTTGTACTGGGGCGACCATATTTTGAATTCCTGTCATATTTCTAATTCCTAAGTCTGTGCGAAATTACGTACCGGACTGCCAATCGTTCATTGCATTCGACTGATGATGTTGTGACTACGATGAACGCTACCATTTGCTCCACCAACGAATTGGAAATGAGTGTCGGCTTGACACTAAGTGCGCTTAAAACACCATCTACGAAGACCGATGGGTGTACGGATTACTACAGGTTCAAATCGTCGCCAAGGGCAATGGAAAAAACAGGGACTTGGCAGCGCGCGGTCCGCTATCTTTGCGCTCGTCAAAATGGGTTCACGATGGCAAGTAATGCCCTGTTTTTCAAAAAACACACGACGACGCAACGAGGATCAGCGCCTGTTTAAGGGTATATTTTCATGAAAAAATTCATCAATCGGCTACTCAGCTATTTTTTACAAGGAGTAATCACGCTGGTGCCACTTGTCGCGGTGATGCTTACGGGCAAATATCTCTACAACCTGTTGCGCGACAACAGCTTCCTGCAAAACGAATGGCTCACGCTACTCTTCATTCTATCGGTGGTCTTGATCGTGGGTGCCTTGGCATCGACGATCCTCTTGCAACCCGCTTTCTTGATATTTGAAGAGGTTCTCTCGCGCACGCCAGTGCTCAAATTTGTGTACAGCTCCATCAAAGACCTCATGGAGGCCTTTGTTGGCGAAAAGAAACGTTTCACCAAACCTGTGCTCGTGAGCGTCAGCCACGAGCCCGGTCTGCAGCGCATCGGTTTTGTGACCGATGAGGGACTCGCGAAACTTGGTCAGGACTTCGAAGGAAAATTTGCTGTCTACATTCCATTTTCCTACAGCCTCTCTGGCCAATTGTATATCGTGCCAAGCGCACAGATCACGCCCCTGCCCGCTGAGATCGATCCCGCTGAATTGATGAAATATGTGCTCAGCGGTGGCGTGACCGACTTGGCAGATATTGTGGACAAGAAAGATTCATTGTTCAAAAGGAAAGACCGCAATAGCGAACAGGGGAATGATGGGGCTGTATAAGATCCTTACTTTTTGTTTTTTCCTACTAAGCTTTGCAGCGTTTCAAGCAAATTGTGCTCGATATCCGCAACATCAAGCTTGTATTTTTCCATCAGCGCGAGGTCTGCGACTACAGGTTTGCCATAAAAAGTATGGTATTCCCAAGTGTCTTTAGGCGGATCGACGGCAAGTGGAGGAAACAACGTGAGCGAGTCAATAAGACATCCCGGGCCATCTATTTTGCAGACCATCAAATTTGCAAAGTCGCAATAGTCATTCAGCCCGCGCTTGAGCTGCATCGCCTCCCCAGTACCTCTATTTCCATTTTTGGACGGATCCTTTCCCATCCAATAGGCAAAATTTTTCTCCGTTTCCTTCATATTGAGCATTTCTCCTGTTACAGGATCCAAGCCCGCGATAGCCTCCAAATCACTACTGCACTTGCCCAGCAACAATCGCGCCTGCGCTCCGCTTCGCTCGATTTCATCCAGCCATTCGCCCTCTTGAGAACCGGTTGCAACTTGGGCACGCAGGTCTGCCATCAGCGCTTGATTGCGTTCGCCCATGGAAGTGGCTGATTCGTTCAGTGGTTCCCGCAATTCATTCATCGTGCTTTGCTGCTCGCGTGCATCGCTTTGTGAGCGATCTTGCGCAGGCGTACATGCACATGCAGTGCTCATTAGCAACAATGCCAATCCAAACAACCAATCATACTTGCGGTTGCTTTTCTTCATTTCGATTTGGGGAGAATGGCAGAATCAGGCTTGAGCGAGGTGTGCAACAAAATCAGCAACAACATGCCGATCATTCCAAAAACAGCAATGCCCATCCCCGTGACTTTGGGGTCGTTGCCACGTGTGGCGTCGAGGCCGGGTTGCAATACCAGGAGCAAAACGGTATAGATACCCAATGCGCTACCGGTGATCCATCCCAGTTTGTGGCGCTTGAGAAACACAGCCACAATTCCCCAAACCGAACCCAAAGACAAAATCATCCAACCGATCGCGGCCCACAACCACTTATCGGGGTGGTCAGCCGCAAACGCTGTATAGAGTGTGTAATCCTTGGCCACGAGGATAAAACTTCCCAGTACCAGTGATGCCAAAAATATTGAAGTAAAAACTTGAATGACGAGCCGCATAGTCGATCTGAAGAATAGAATTTATCGCTGCAAAACAAGCGTTTCCGTCCGAAGGTTACTGCCGATGGAAATGCGCAAATGATATGTTCCTGCTGCCACATGCGGATGCGGATGCCAGGGCAAAGTATAATTGCCCGCATCCAACTGACCATCAAATATCGTCTCGACCAGCCTGCCGGCCAAGTCATAAGCCACGACTTTGACTGGCGCGGCGGCAGTAAGCTGTAGCGGCACATTCGTCATGCTCACCATCGGATTGGGCCAGCAATGTCCTGCTTGTCTCGGCAGACCCGCATCGACGGCTACTGCGCCGTTGCGATCCCAATCGAGGATGAACAGCTTGCCATCAAAATTGCTGGCATAAATGAAACCATTCGCGGTGTAGGGAAATGCGCCCCAGGTACCAAAGAAGTTGGCGACGTTGTTTTGCGGATGGGTATCATAGCTTGCAATCTCGACAAGGTTGTCAGGGTCATTCCAATCCACGATCGTGACGCCAGCCGTGTAGTGGGAAAAGACCAACAGGTCGCCCATCACATAGACATTGTGCGCCAAGTTGTTGACGCCGAGGTACTGACCGCGCATCGTGATATTGTTGAGGTCGTGGGCATCCCAAACCTTGACAGTTTTGTTGGCGGTTTCCTCGGTCGTGAAGAAAAACTTGCCATCGTCGCTCGGGAAGATGCCATGGGCGTAGCCAAATGTACTGCTCGTGATGCGACCCAAGAGGATGGGATTGCCTTTGTCGGCACAATCCCAAACAGAAAATGCCTTGGCATAACCCTCGGCGACCCAAACTGTATCGTTGCGGGCCGTCATGTCATGTGTGCTGGGAATGGACATGAAGCCGACCTTGTTGGGATTTTCAGGATCGGTGATGTCCACGATCTCAATGCCATTTTGGCCCAGTTGCTCGTCGGCCTCCATGTAGAGGTAGGGTCGTGTGCGATCTGCATCGAGCTCGTGGCAACGGATCATCGTTCCCGAGGCCGTGTAATTGCCGACATAGTGTACGCTATCGGGCAGATAGCGCAAATCGATCGTGGCCAAGCCCTCGCGCTTGCCATACATTTCATTCACGGCATAGCAGTAGTGGCCCACCGTGACAATGGCGCGGTGATAATACCCATCGCCCAGGCTGGCCAATTGCACCGTGTCGAGTACAACACCGTCGCTAGCCCGCACAAAGGCGATATGATCCAGATTGCCTATGATCGCATAATCCACCCCGGCACTGTCTGTCCAGCCACCGCAATCATTGGTGCCGACATCGCCGAGTGAGTTGGTGGTGAATGGGAAGTTTACAACATGACGCAAGGTAAGCGTCTGTGCAGCAAGCGCAGAGACCAACAAGAGCAAGGTCACCAATCCATAAATCCTTTTCATTGCACGCGATTTTGACCCAAGTTAGGGATAATTGCGTCGATGGACAATCGTGTCGTTTGTGAGACGGATTTGAACCAGCAGAGTGGTCAAAGGAAAAACCGCAAAAAGCACAAAGGACGCAGAGAAAGTGCTTCCTCTGCGTCCTTTGCGAACTTTGCGGTTCCACTACATCGCCCCTACCGCAGCAAAGTCAATGCACCATTGTAGCGCAAGACGCCACCCGCAAGCGGCTTCATCTCGATGAGGTAATAATACACGCCATCGGGCACGTCGCTGCCGTTGAGTGTGCCATTCCACTTCACTTCGGGACTATTGCTCACAAACAAGCGCCTGCCCCAGCGGTCAAAAATCGACAACTCATAATATTCCGTTGGGAACTTCACCACGACATCAAAGAAGTCATTGAAGCCGTCGCCATTCGGCGTGAAGACATTGGGTACCAAGGTGTCGGGCTGCTGCACCGTCAGTGCCAAGACTGCCGTGTCATTACATCCGCCTGAACCATAAGAAATCAACTCGACATTGTAGGTGCCTGGATTGTAGTATTGGTGGCGAGGATCAAGTTCCACGGAGTAGAAACTATCTCCAAAGCTCCAGTGGCCGGGCAGACCAGGCAGGTAGGTGCCGTTGTTGAATTGCACCCAAGTCGCAGGATAGATGAGGGCCGGCTCCCAAGAGAAATTGGCGATGACGGTGTCCTCGGCATAGAAGCTGTTCGAGAAGACGGCAGTTCCGCATTGGCCGGTGGCCTGTGCGCTGATCACGATATTGCCCGCCTCGCCAGGGGCGGGGGTATAGACCGTCGGATTGCCGGTGCTGTCGCTGAATGTGCCATTGCCCAACCAGAGAATGGAAGTCGGGTTGCCAGTATAGCTCACTGTGATCGGCGTCTGGTAGCAGACCGTATCTGGCAAAATGATCGTCATTTGCAAAATGGGCAAGATCTCCAGGGTCATGGTGTCAGACAAAAAGCCGCAGGTATCGCCCACAGTTAGGATGAGCTGCACCGGTCCGCTGGCACTGCTATCAGCTGTGTAAACCGGATTGACGGCATTGCCGGGGTTGAAAGTGCCGCTGCTGGCGCTCCATGCAAAAGTTGCGCCACCTGCACTTGCGCCTGAGAGCGTCATGCTCGTGCCAGCGCAGAGCGTGTCGTCGGGGCCTGCATTCGCAAAGGGAGCGGGTGAAATCGTGATATTGATCGCGGCAGAATCCGTGCCGCAACTTGTGGTGCCCAAAACATAATAAGTGCCAACGGTGGAGACGGTGATCGTCTGCGTCGTCGCCCCCGTATTCCAGAAGTAGCTGGTGTTGCCAGCGCCAGCGTCCAAAATCGCCGAGCTGCCGGGGCAGAGACGAATGTCGGGACCGAGATTCACTTGCGGATCGATGCCCGTCTGCACCACGACGATATCGGTGCTGCTACACAATGCGGCATTGGTGACGGTGACCGTATAGGTGCCGCCCGTCGTGAGCGTGATTTGTTGTGTGGTCTGCCCGCTGCTCCAGGCATAAGTCGTGCCGCCTGCCCCTGCATCCAAGACCATGCCCAAGCTGGGACAAAACAGCGTATCATTCCCCAGATTCACGACTGGCAATGCATTCACCACCAAGTTCATGGTATCAGAAGTGCCGCAATTCGCTCCAAAGCTCACGGTGACATCGTAGGTGCCCGCTTGGTTCACCACGATCGATTGTGATGTCGCTCCTGTGCTCCATAGGTAGCTCGATCCCGTTCCTGCATTCAGCGTGAGGCTATCCCCCTGGCACAAAGCCGCATCGGGACCGAGGTTTACAGGTGGCGCGCTGCTCTCGCTCACGACGAGCGTGTCGATGCTCACGCAAGACTGTGGACTGGTCACCGTGACGATATAGGTGCCTTGTCCCGGCACAGCAATCGAGCTGCTCGTGGCACTGGTCGACCAAGCAAAGGTCGCTCCTGGATTTTGGCCCAATGGATCGGCACTGAGCGTGAAGCCGTTGCCGGGGCAGATCGTCGTGTCGTTGCCGAGGTCTAGGATGGGCAATGCATAGTTGAGGAGGTTGAATGTGTCTCGGCCGACACAGTTGTTTGCGGTCGTGACCACGATGGTGTACATGCCGGGATTGGAAACCCCGATGCTGCCGCTCACGGCGCCCGTACTCCAATTGTAGGTCGCCCCAGATACCGTGGGGCTGATGATGATCTGAGTACCTGCGCAGATGGTGGTATCATTTGGCAATCCCACATTGCTTAGCGAGTTGGCCGATATCGTAAGCGCGTCAGTATTGGTACAGCCGTTGGCAGCGGTGAGGGTAACTGTATAGGTGCCTGGGGCTGTCGCCGTGATGTTTTGGGTGGTAGGCCCGTTGCTCCACACATAGGAACTGCCAGTGATATTGGGGCCAAATGTATAAGAAACGTTTCCGCATATTGATGTGTCGGCAGGCAAGCTGAAGACAGGTCTCGGCAAGACTGTGATCTGCACCGAGTCACGGCGCGTGCGGCAAGCGGAGGATTCGCTCAGGTACAGCCAAAAGCTGCCGACATCCCCCACCCCCAATGTATACGTCGGTGTAAGACTGGTCGTCGTGTTGCTGAATGTACCCGTGCCGCCAAACCACAAATAGGGCCTTGTGCCCGGTGAGACGCTGCCCGACAAGGTGATCGTGCCCCCTGCACAAATAGATTGTGGCAATCCGGCATCTGGATTCAGGGGACTGTAAGGCGCATTGCAGCCCGGGCTGAGGTAAGTCGGAACGCCTGGCCAAGAGAAATTGACCTGGGCGCCATTCACAATCGGGAGCTGGGTGCGGTCGTAGGTCACGACATCGCTGCATCCCGGAGGATTGAAGGTCACGGTCGTGGTGCGCAGACCGGGAGTGAGGCTACCATTGGCGAAGTTGCCGACGGTATAGTTGGCGCAGTGAAAGATGGCGATCAGGGTGTCGTCGAGTGCTGCAAAGCTGTGTGCAAGCGGATTAACGTTGGTACTTGTGAACAGGATCACGCGACTCCCCGCAGGCAAGACACCGCCCACAGGCTCGATGAGACGTCCGCAACCTGTGATCGTAGCATTGATCGTCGAGACCGCCGATGCGGTCGTTGCATTTTGGCAAGTACCCGTCCAGGTATTGCCGACCGTCGGAAAAGTCACACTCATATTGGCGGTGTTCAGGGCTGCGGGCCCCACATGAAACATGAGCATTTCGTTCAGGCCCTCACTGGCACCACCACAGGCATCGACGAGAATGCTCTCAATCTCAAAACAGCTGGTAGGCGTCTGTGCATCCACACGGTATGCAGCGACCATCCCTAGCAACAGAGCAACAAAAGTAGTTTTACACCAATTCATATATCTTGCGAACAAACAGGCGAATTTAACACTTAAAGTTCGCAGTCTCATTTGAATTCTTATTCACATTGCGTCGAATATCAGGGGGTAAGGTGCATGTAGGGGGACCATTTTTAAGCGTATGTCGGGTTTGGTGGAAGTTTTTGGGCAGTTGGTGGATGGAATGGCGCAACCTAAGGGATTCAGAACGGCGCAAAGGGAATGTGAATGGACTGTGAATTGGGTGGTCCTCGATTCTGGACTAGAATTGTGGCCATCCTAGCAATAATCAAGGTTGTGCTGGACAAATAACGGATCTGATCACATGCAAAGGTGATGCAGGGTGGGTATGCGATGAATTTATGGGGACGCGATGCAGGGTGGGTATGCGATGCATCGCGTACCTACAAAATCATCCCCAAAACGGCGCAAATTGCCGCCGCCTGTCCCGCTCCTGGAGCGGGACAGGCGGCGGCGTCTCGTCGATAACCCTACGGCCAGAGGCCGTGGGTTCGGGGTTTTCATTCGTGCAATTTGCATTACATTTGTACTTTGCCTTCACCAGGCATGACGACATCCATGAAAAGACCAATCGCCCTCTTGCTGATCTCTTGCTTGACGATGCTGGGGATACATGCGCAGACAGATTCGCTCAGCAAATACCAATTGCTGTGGGAAATCACATCCCCCAAAACCCAGCTTCCCTCCTACCTCTTTGGGACCATGCACGTCACAGATGGCCGCGCATTCCAAATGCCAGACTCCGTGCTGCTTGCCATCACCAACACCCAAGGATTTGCATTGGAGGTCGATTTTGACTCGGCGAGTTACTTGTTTTTGGAATACCTCTATGCAGCAAGAGGTCAGCAAATCTTTGACGTGACTTCGTGGCAGGCTGCCGAAGAAAACACCAAAAGCTGGGACGGCGATGCGGATGCCGATGTGGACCTCGACCCTGCTGAACTATTCAAACTATTTGACCGCAACACGGTCCATGAAGATGAGGCGACCTTCCTGGATGCATTTCTCTACCGACTCGCCCGGCAACAAAACAAGGTGATCTGCGGCCTCGAAAACATCGTGAGCCAATTGGAAATGATCGCCAAGCCCGACATGATGATCAATGCCGAGTCGAGTGGCAGCAAACCAAAAGGACCGCGCAAGCGCCTGCGGCTCAACGATATGATCGAAGCCTACAGTGTAGGCGATCTGGAGCAGATTCATCTGATGGCAAATCAAGGCGGCACCAGCCAATTTTTCAAGAATGATGTAATCATCAAGCGCAACTATGGCATGGCCGAGCGCGCCGATAGCCTCATGCACCTGCGACCGACCTTTGTGGGCGTGGGCGCAGCACATTTGCTCGGTGACGAGGGCGTGCTTGCGCTGCTGCGGCAGCGCGGCTACCGCACACGTCCCGTCGTCGCCACTTACACGCAGGCTTTGGCGACGGCCGCGCGGGAGCGGCCCTATGAACCGCATTGGACCACATTTCAGAAGCTCGGCGATGGCTACCGCCTCAAGGTGCCTGCTCGACCATTTCCCATCGACATGCTCGGCGGCAAAGTGAAAATGCACCTCGGCATGGACTTCGCCGGCGGCCTCGTTTATTGCTTCTATGCCCTCACCCTGCCCGGAGAGCTCACCGACGACAAGATCGCAGAGATCGGCAAGTCAGTACTCAAATCATTTGGGACTGACGATGAGCAGACCGGAAACGATATCACATACCTAGGGCTCAAGGGCAAAGAAATCAGGGTAAAAAAGCACGGTGAGGACCTTCGCATTCGCCTGCTTTTCAACCATGGCAAGATGTATATGTTGCTGCTCGGCAACAGCAAAAAGGTGATCGACAGCCCCGTCGCAGACGAGTGGTTCAATTCATTGGAGTTTTTTGAGCCCGTTCCCTTGGCTCAGCAACCTCGCCAACGCTTGCGAGACCCCATCAATGGATTCTCGATCATGTTTCCCGAAGGCTATGACTACGAGCGCCACCAAGTAAGCAGCTTTCCCACGGGTGGTACCGAGTTGCTCTACAATCAATATGTATTGCAAGACCAGCAGCACCAAGAAGCCATCAAAATACTCAGCCAAGATTTTCAAGATCCTATTTATGCAGGCGCGCTGCGCGAGCTCATGCCAGCCTGCATCAACTTCCTTTCAGGTGCTGAATTGGAGCCCGAAGGCGAATATGAAACGCTATTGCTAGACGGCGTCTCGGGTCTTGGCGCAAGCTATCAGGGCGAATCTTTGCGCTACCGTTTGCATTGTTTTATGCGCCACAACCGCCTTTATGTTGCAGGTTTTGCATTCCTCCCCACCGATGCAGACAGCACGGTCTTGGAATCGATCCTGAATTCCCTGCATTTCCTGCCAGCCAAACCTCTGATCTTGGACACTCCCTACCGCGTCGAAGGATCTTGGGAGGCAATGTTGCCCCTAAAGCCCGTCGTTTGGGAAATGGAGGACTTGCCCGAAACGTATGCGGGACGCATCGACTCGGTGCGCGTATATTATGCCCATGATCCCGTATCCTCCTACAATTCATCCATCGAGTATGCCCATGTTTGGAAATATTATGCCGGTGGCAATGCCGAATTGTTTGAGGCCATCGTCACGGCCACCGATGCCGACTCGACCGCCCATATCGTGATGCCACCTGCAGACCTGCCGCAGCGCGAACGTGATGGTCGTGCCTATTACAATCGCTTTGACAGTGCCTCCGGCCTGCACCTACACATGATCTGCATTCCATCGGGCAATGACATCCTCATCGGTCGCCTACAACTGCCCAACAATGCCGACGTGCCCGCCCTCATCGCACGCTTTGATGCCCAACTACAGTCAATTGCCCCTCCACTTGCAGAGGCAAATCGTCCCGAGCAATTGCTCAAAATCCTCAACAACAGCGTTTCCAGTGATCAAAAGACCGCTGACGAGGCCAAAGCAGGCATGCGCTTCTACCGCCTGCAACCCACCGAATACGAGTCTGCCATCACCAATTTCAAAGCAGAACGCGACGACGAGCCCTACGGCACCGATGCACAACTCCTGGAGATATTGCTCGAGGTGGATGACCCTAATCTACTGCCGCAGTTGCAGGCACTTTACAAGGAATTGCCCAGCGACGATGCCCATCGGTCAAATATTATGCTCTCGCTCTTGAAGCGAGATTGGCCAGGTGCCGAGGCTTGGGCCCTCGACCAATTGAAATCCGATCCTAGCGTTTTGGACCATGCATCTGACTATTTCAGCTGGAGCAGCTACTTGCAAGACGACAGCACAGGCAGCCACATGCGCAACTTGGAGTTTTTGCTCGATATTCCTGCCTATGCCCTAGGACTTGCCGCAGATGCCAGCAGTGCTGCCTACGATGCCGTCGATTACCATGGTTATGATGCGCGGTTTATGCAGATATTCGATGCGGCCATCACCAATCGCCCCGCTGTCGAGGCAAATTACATGTATGATTTGAACCTGTATCAGTTGCTGAGTTACCTCTCAGACGAGAATGTCACTGGCTGGCAGGCAAGCGCCCACCGCATGATCGCCCTGCGTGACGGCTACTTGCCAGGGTCAGCCTTCACCACCCTAGCCTCCCTCGACGCGATTCCATCAGACAAAGAAATGAAACATGTCTTGAGCATGCGCGACAGCCGCGACTACGCACTCGCATGGCTGCTCGACAGCGGAAATGGCGAAGCAATTCCCCCCAAATACCGCAAGCCCGCCTATATTGCGGCCGTCTCGCTCGACCTCGCCTTGGAAGATCATCCTGCCCACGTGGAGCGCATCGAGCAACAAAAAATCTATTTCGATGGCCGCGAACAGTGGCTCTTTACCTACCGATTTGCCCAAGAAGGCGAGCGCGATTGGACCCTCGGCTTCGGCGGGCCGATCCCCTTGCACGGCCTGCCCGAGACCGCATATTTGCAACTAAGCGGCAGCGAATACGAAGCCTATTCGCCAGCCACCTACAAACGTAAAGTAAAGAGCTGGATACGGGATCGGCGGGAGAATTGACAATTGACAATTGGCAGTTCGAGGGTATCTCGGCAAGTGCCAGCCATGCCCCGACGGTAAAAAGCCTGTCCCCGATGATTTTGGGTTATCCACACAACCTAGCCCAAACCTCAAATTTGAACGAAAGTTATCCACGGATGACCTTTGAGGTATCTCCTCGATACACCAAACATATCACCGAGACAGCAATTTTGAATCAACTTGATAGCTCGGAGGTATCACCACGAGACCTCCGAGCGATCAGCCTGATCCTTCAGAAGTCTCGCCGAGATAACAATTTGGTCTCGAGCCGATCGACGACAGGTCCCGATGAGTTACCAAAGAAGTCTCGACGAGATCGCAACTTGTTATCGCCCTGATACCTCAAAGGTGTCTCAAGGGTAGATCCTTGGTAATTAGTCGATTGATCGAAGGTATCGTGACGATACGAATTAGGTGACGACCATTGATTTTTGAGGTATCGCGGTGGTATGATAGGGGTTACTCGACCTATTTCGGCAAATAGCGAGTGGTAACGGTCGATTTTGGCATTGGTTGCTTGCGGTCGTTGCCCGTATGGGTGACAGCTTAATTGGAATCTGTTTGGCGCTAAAATGGTAGTAGGTCTTGGTTATTGATGGGCAACATTTAAGGAGAGCCTGGCAGTATGCTGGAGGCGCTGCGAGAGGCCGATGCGGCCACACGCGAGGATGAAAAGGCGCTGCCAAGCACAGCAACGGTACACCTTGATCGATGACAGATGCCGAAGGTTGGGACTGGATTGGTTACAGGTTGGCATTTGGGTATTGGCTTTGTGGAGGTGAGGATGCGTGGGCGCGTGGAGCTCCTGAAAATGACTAAGTTGTGATTAGGAATTAGCAATTGCGGGAGTGGCCATTCCACATTCCTAATTTTTCCGTGTCTTTTGTTGCTTGGAATTCATTAACTTAGAGCATGCAATACAATCGATTCATGCGCAGGATGCTTTTCTTTTGGGTCTTGATTGGGGTGGTTTTGATGGGTGAGGCCCAGCTCTGGGAACCTGTTGGTGGAGGCACCAATTCCGCGATTCGTGCGATGAAGGTAGACCCTTTGAAAGGTCTTCTATATATCGGTGGTGGTTTTGGTTTGGCTGGCGGTACATTTCAATACGGCATTGCGACTTGGGATGGAAGTCAATGGGGTTCTGTTGGCGTTGGGACCGGGGACACCAATTGTATTGGTGGTTGCAATCCGATATTATCCATCGAAGTATTTCAGGATCAGGTGTTCGTCGGCGGGCAAAATTTCATGATGGGAGGTATTCAAGGCCACAAATTTCTCAATCGATGGAATGGTCAGCAATGGGATTCTTGCGGAAATCCTAGCAGTCCTGCTACGCCTAAAGCGACGAATGGAATACTGTTTGCCCTGGGAGGATTCCATGAAATTTCAGGACGAGCAACCTCCAAAATCGCCCAATGGAATGGATCTGATTGGGATCCAATTGCGGACTCTATCCCTTTTGGTGATTCTACAGCATCTATGAATGCTGCTGCCTACTATCAAGGGAGTTACTATTTTGGGGGGAATTTCACAGGTGACCAATTCCATGAGATTATGGCCAAAGATGGACAAAATTGGCTCTCCTTGAATGGCGGTATTCGGGGAGACTCATGGGTGAACAAATTGGTGGTCTATAAAGGTCTGCTGTTTGTAGGAGGCGAATTCACAAATGCCTCTGGCAATGCATCTAGCTTTTTGACCGCATGGGATGGGTTGAATTGGTTGAACCCCTTCCAGGGGATCGAGTACTTGGCTCAAGTCCAGGATTTGCAGGTGATTGATGGGGTACTCTATATTGTAGGAACACACCGCGTTTTTGACGGATCTTCTTGGAGTGGCTATTACGAAGTCGCAAAATATGACGGTGTCGATTTCTGTTCCTTTGGTGGTACTTATTTTCATGCCGTAGGAATCGCAGGATTGAATGGAGAGCTATATCTGAGCACCGAGCGCGTTGTGCAAGGGGATACGATGAACTATTTTGCCCGTTGGGCGGGTGCTGATAGTGTGGATTTTTGCTCCTATCAGCCCGTCCGCACCCAAGACCCAGCCGCACCCGCCCCGCTCGTCACCCTCGCGCCCAATCCCGCCCGCGACCACATCACCCTCACGCTGCCGCAAGGCAGCGCAGTCGCCGATTTCCAAATCCACGACGTTGCCGGCCGGCTTGTCGTCCCCGCGCAGCGCTACCGCGCTGGCGAGCAGGTGGATGTGGCTGCCCTGCCCGCAGGACTCTATTTTGTGGAGGTGAGGATGCGTGGGCGTGTGGAGGTCTTGAAAATGATGAAGGAATAGGCAGTGCTTTCCCTCCACGATTGCCCAAGTGGTTTGTTGATATTACAATTGCGGTCTGAACATCAATCCTTATCCTCAAAATTGATCAAACTATGAAATCTTTGACAGCCGTTGTATTGGTGATTCTTCTAGGAATATTGAAACTCGAAGCCCAATGGATCGGTGTGGGAAATGGAGTCAATGAATCGCCATTTGATTTGGTCGCAGATTCCGTTGCAGGCAAGATTTATGTTTGTGGTGCATTCAACA
>JANPHP010000441.1:0-18050 GCA_031424495.1 Bacteroidota bacterium
CTTGCGCAGTTCCAATTGCATGGTCGCGGCTTCCGTGAGCGCTCCGATGTAGCGCTCGCGTAGCGTAAGCCAAATGCCGTTGAGGTTGCTGGCATTGGTGATCCACGTCTGTTCCCAATCGTATTGAAAGGCCGATGCCGAGAGAAAACGAGCATTCGCGTCCAGTCCTCTTGAACTCAACAAATCAATGCGTTTCGTATCAAATTGGATCATGGTATCGATCACGGCTTTGCGTTGCCACTCCTCCATGTTGGGACCCAACATCGCCGACGTGGCATTGAAAAATGTATCGTAAGGCTCATGCTGTGCATGGCTGATCTCATCAATCAGCTGCTGCCAATCGAGGCGGCCCGATTGGAATTGCTTCCAGATCAAAAGGCGATCCTGGAGATTCCAGAATTCCAGTTCCATTTGCATCATGCGAATGGCGGATGAATCGATCGTGGGCAATTTGCTTTTGGCCTCCACCAAAGCCTGCAAATAGGGCTCGGGGTTTTCGATCGCCATGATTTGCAGTTCGAGCATTTTCAGTTCCGCATTCACTTCACGCATCCGCTCCTCGATGATCGCATTTCTTTGGCGGCGATACTCTCCGAGATAGGTTTTGGTAAATGCATCGAGCATGTCAAATGCTAGATCAGGATGGGCGTCGGTGTACTGTAGGCCGATTCTGTTGGGGTGTTCCGAGTGGTGTACCACCACGAGGTTTCTTAAAAACCGATCGACGACAGACTGTTCGCTGTTAAATGTGATGTAGTATTGCTGATCAGCTGCCGCCGGCGTCCAATATTTCGTGAGCGACACAAAAACCTTGACAGGCCCGACCTGCGAAAACTCTTCGATCTTCCCCTTGTAGGTTTGTTTGCCCGCAGTGGTTGTGAAGACAATTTCATATTCGGTGGGTGACAGCAGCCGAAACTCATGGTTGATGTCTTGCATATTGGGAGGAACCGCAGCGACAGCCATTTCAAAGGGCGATTCGGTGTACATTTCATAGAGTCCACGACGCCCGCGGTCGATCCATCTCGATACCCTGAAGTTGGTGGTGGTAGATGCCACAAGCTTGCGTGAAAGCAGGCGCTCATATTCTGATTGGGCATCCACCGTCGGAATCAAAAAAGCGGCCCTGACTTCATAGCGATTGGTCGTGGACACGGATGAAACATAGCCGCCAATCACGCCACAAACAGAAAATGCCAAAATGAGCCACCAAAATCGACGGATGGAATAGATTGCAAAACCAAACCAAGTTTCAATTTGGCTAATGGTCGTTTGGCCCGGGGCCGTTGCAGGAGTCATTTTTGAACTCAAAAGGCTATCGATTGATTGGCATCTGAAACCAAGTTACGAAAAACATTTTGCACCATGTCTGCATGGCGCGCAAAGTGCACATCAAAACAGCCACCAATGTACAAAAAAGCGAATCCGCGAGCGGTATGACCTTTTCGAAATTCCTAAAATGATCGGGCTTGACGAATGGTTATTTACCCAGTTGTTCTTTGATATGCAGCAACATGTCTGCAGTCATGCTAGCCAAGTCATAGTCCATGTGCCAGCCCCAGTCCGCAATAGCGCGTTGGTCGTCGATGCTATTGGGCCAACTGTCTGCGATGGCCTGCCTGAAATCGGGCGCATAGTCGATGGTGAAGTCGGGCAAATGTTGCTGAATCGCCTGTGCAATCTGCGCAGGCGTGAAGCTGATGCCGGCAAGATTATAGCTCGAGCGAATCTTGACCTGCTCTGCAGGTGCGTCCATCAATTCGATGGTAGCGCGGATTGCATCGGGCATATACATCATCGGGAGAGCGGTGTCATCCTTGAGAAAACACGTGAACTCACCTTTTTGGAGGGCTTGGTGAAAGATGTCAACGGCGTAGTCAGTGGTGCCACCGCCAGGCGCAGATTTGTAACCGATGAGGCCGGGATAGCGAAGGCTGCGCACATCGACACCATAGCGGTTGAAATAGTACTCGCACCAGCGCTCGCCAGCGAGCTTGGAGATGCCGTAGACCGTGTTGGGGTCCATCACGGTGTCCTGCGGTGTGTCGTTTGCCGGTGTGCCAGGCCCGAATACAGCGATAGAGCTGGGCCAGAATACTTTACGCACCTTGAGATCACGTGCAGCATTCAGTACATGCAGCAGACCTTCCATATTGAGCTTCCACGCAAATTCTGGATTTTTCTCACCGGTAGCCGACAGCAGTGCTGCCAAGTGATAGATCTGGGTCACGCCTTCGCGCTCCACAAGGCTGTAAATCGCATCGCGGTCCATGACATCGAGCAAAAAGAAAGGGCCGTCTTTGGAGAGATCCTCATTTTCACGCACGTCGGTCGCGATCACATTTGCACCAGTGTACTTGGCGCGAAGATATTCTGTGAGTTCTGTGCCGATCTGCCCTCCGGCACCAATGATCAGGACTTTTTCCCTAGTAGCCATGCTTTTGAATTTGGAAGGGCAAAGGTTGGAAGAATGAGGGGATTTTGCAATCGGGGGGCGGGGGCGTTTTGTGAGTCGCAATCATATCATTTTCAGCATCATTTTCACTATATTTGCTATTAGTAAATTATATTTGCCATCGGTGAAATCTAGTACTATGTCTAGGCAAGAGAAGGAACTCCAAGAGATCAGGGCATTTGCGGCAACCATTCGCGGTGACAAGGAAAAATCCCTCACCTTACTGGTCGAGGCCGGCATCTTGACGAAGAGCGGCAAACTAACGAAGCCCTACAAGAATCTATGTATTCCAACCGTGGCCGACTAATCCTTGGTTTTCACGGAACGGATCGTGAAACGGCAGAATCCGTGGTTTCAGGCAAATCAGACCTCAAGCCAAGTGCCAATGACTACGATTGGCTGGGACACGGCATTTACTTTTGGGAAAACAGCCTATCCAGAGCGACCAATTATGCAGAAGAGCTAAAAAGTCGCCGATTGAAATTGGGTCACAAGGAAATGAAGCCATCTGTGGTTGGTGCAGTGATTGACATTGGCAATTGCCTCGATCTCTTGGACTATGAAAATTTGGCACAACTGAGGGAGGCTTATGACGTCCTCGTTTCCAATCCCGCTGTGGCAAACAACATTCCTACCAATAGAATCGCAGGCAATTCAGACGACCTACTCCTCCGGAACCTGGACTGTGCGGTTATCGAAACGCTGCATGGCATGCGGCACCAAATGGGCAAGCAACCTTATGACTCAGTCAGGGGTGTGTTTTGGGAGGGCAAGGAACTCTACCCCGGTGCAGGCTTTCGGGAAAAAGACCATATCCAGATTTGTATCCGTAACCCCAATTGCATTAAGGGATTTTTCGTCCCCCAATCCGAAAGCAGAAAACACCCTGCCGTCTAGGTAATCTTACTCCACGGTCACAGATTTGGCCAAGTTGCGTGGCTGATCCACGTTGCAACCCCGCATTACCGCAATGTGGTAGCTCAGCAATTGCAGCGGTATCACCGACAGCAGCGGTTGCAGCGCGTCTGAGGTCTGCGGAATCTCGATCACAAATTCGGCCATGCCTTGGATTTCTTGATCGCCTTCAGAGACGATCGCGATCACACGGCCCTTGCGCGCCTTGACCTCCTGGATATTGGTGATGACCTTGTCATGGCTCAGATCGTTGGGGGCGATGAAGACCACGGGCATGTTTTGGTCGATGAGCGCGATCGGGCCATGTTTCATCTCGGCAGCAGGATAGCCCTCGGCGTGGATGTAAGAGATTTCCTTGAGCTTGAGCGCGCCTTCCAACGCCACTGGGAAATTGTAGCCACGACCCAAGTAGAGGAAATTGGTGGCATCGGTAAAGAGCTTGGCGATCTCGATGATCTTGTCGTTTTGGAGCAAGATTTTCTCGACTTGCGCAGGTATCTCTGCGAGTCCCTTCACCAATGTATTTCTGCCTTTGGCCACTGTTCCTTTGAGCTGCCCGATGTAGAGGGCCATGAGCATGAGCACGGTGACTTGCGAGGTGAATGCCTTGGTGGAGGCGACGCCGATCTCGGGGCCGGCATGGAGGTACACGCCTGCCTCAGTCTCGCGGGGGATCGAGGAACCGACGACATTGCAAATGCCCAGCACGGTTGCTCCTTTTTCCTTGGCCAAGCGAATCGCCGCCAAAGTATCGGCGGTCTCCCCGCTTTGCGAAATCGCAATCACCACATCGTCTGGGAAGATGACCGGGTTGCGGTACCGAAACTCAGACGCATACTCGACCTCGACGGGGATGCGGTCATATTCCTCAAAAAGATATTCTGCCACCAAGCCTGCGTGCCAAGAGGTGCCGCAGGCGACGATGAGCAAGCGCCGCGCATCGCGCAGCTTTTCTTTCACGCTAGCAAGTCCGCCGAGGGTCACCTCGCCAGTCTCGATGTTGAATCGGCCACGCATGCTATCGGCGATGGAGCGCGGCTGCTCCATAATTTCCTTGAGCATGAAGTGGTCGAATCCGCCTTTTTCCAATGCTTCCAGCTCGAGTTCAAGCGTTTCCACGTGAGGGGTCGTGACGACGTTTTGGATCGTCTTGATCACGATCACATTTTTCTTGATCACGGCCACTTCCTCGTCGTTGAGGTAGATGACTTCTTTGGTAAATTCTACCAGCGGGGTGGCGTCAGAAGCGACAAAGTACTCGCGCTCACCGATGCCGATCACGATGGGGCTGCCCTTGCGTGCGACAATCAATTGGTTGGGCTCATCTTTGCACATGACAACAATGCCATAAGCGCCGACGACCTTGTTGAGTGCGAGTCGCACGGCCTCGTCGGCTGAGACCTTGCTATTGACATAGATGTCCTCAATGAGCTGCACGAGCACCTCGGTATCGGTGTCTGAGATAAACGAGTATCCACGCGAGATCAACTCCTTTTTGATGGAGGAGTAGTTTTCAATGATGCCATTGTGGATGATCGCAAAGTTTTGCGAGTTGCTTTGGTGCGGGTGGGCATTGATGTCATTGGGTACACCGTGGGTCGCCCAGCGGGTATGGCCCATGCCGACATGGCCACTGAGTTCCTTGTCGGCGGCAAAGTTCTCGAGGTCATTTACCTTGCCTTTGATCTTATACACATTGAGGTCGCCGTTGAGTAGGGCGACGCCCGCAGAGTCATAACCACGATATTCGAGACGCTTCAAACCATTGATCAAAATGGGGTAGGCATCACGATAGCCAATATATCCAACGATTCCGCACATAAGGGATTTTGTATTTTGTGTAAAATACCGCAAAAGGAATGGCAATCGGAAGCGGTGGGAAAGCCGTTTTACCCCCTGACCATCCAGAAAATGATACAAAAAAGGTTAAAGGCCCGGCAGTTTTGTATAGATCACCTCCAAACGAGGCTTCAGGGTCGGGTGGCCCGGGCCTGCGATGACAGTGCGGTTTACTGAGATGCCGTTTTCGCCGGGGACGAGGATGAAGCCATCCTTGCCCAACTTGTCGGCAAAGATCTGCTGCAAAGTATTGGTCATCGGGATGCGGTATTCATGCGTCGACTTGTTGTAAGAGACCTGACTATTGATCACACCGGGATTGGCAGCACGGTTCTTGGCTGCGTTGGCGATTTGCAAGAAGACATCTGAAGGTGGATCAAATCGATCGATGGAGCCATCAAAAGCTGGATCGACGTGCAGCACGAGTGTCGCACGGTTGATGATGGACGGGTCGAGCGAACTGATCGAGGGAATGTTGATGTAGAGATTTACGAGGGCGCCTGCTTGCATGCAGCCGTATGCCGGCGCGGTCGTGGTGCCATTGTCGGCGATGGCTTGCGTGAGCAGGGCACCGGTCGAGCCCCGGTAGATGCGGTGAAAGCGCTCAGAACTGGCATTGATCGCAAACACTTGCTTTTTGACCTCGGTGCCGTCTTTGAAGTGCAGGGTCACAAAGCTTTTTTCACTCCTCGGATCAAAGGCAAAGATGCCTCCGGGCTCGCGCGAAGTGGTCTGGGACACTGGTTTGGAGCGAATGAGCAATCCCTTGAAGAAATTGGTGTAGACGCTATTGTCGACGAGGTCGGCGGGGTCTGCAAACAAGATCTTCCTGCCTAGGCTGTCGTCTAGGCGAATGTTGACTTGGTCGAAGAAGCCTGGATATTGGCTGAAATCGAGCTTGTAACCATTCGCGAGGTCATAGGTCGTGTCTGCTGCAAGTTTGGCCCGCGAGTTGAGGCTGCTGTCGTTACGAAATGCCTCGGTGATTTCAAAAATCTCTAGAGGGATCGGATCGTTGTAGCGCCCATAAAAATCCACCAAGTCGAGCGTGAGCACGATGGAATCCAGGTGGAAATTGGCGGGATCATTGCCAAATGTAAGATTGCTGCCCGGGACACGTGTCTGAATGTAGGTCTCGGCATAGAGGTGCCCAAACTGCTCGTCGACATAATTGCCAAAGAGACAGCTGCTCAGCTTGTAACTCTCAGTGGTATCCACCAAGACGGTGCGCATCTCGATGCCAAATGTGTCGACATAATAACCATGGATTTGGTCACCGTCGGGCAATACATCCTTGCCCGCATCGTTGGGCGAGGTACATGCAGCAAGAATAAGCATTGAAGCTGCGGTCGTTGCCGACATCAGCCACCTACCTGAAGATTGTCTCATCCAGGAAACTAATTTAAAATCGTGGTGTACAGGTTTTGGTAACCCTCAACGAAGCTGTCTGAATCGTCGACATCGAAGAAGATTTTTTCTTGATGGTTGCGCTCCATGAATGCCTCCAAGACGGAGTCGATCACAGATGCTCCCTTGGTAGCGACGTCTGCGAGCGAGATACCACCTTTGCACAGGCCAAGGTAGTTGGGCTCGGAGTAGTCGGCTGCTGTGGGCCGCAGGTTTTCGATATTGGTCTTGTCCAAGAAATTCTCGGAAAAGCTGGAACCGAAGCCGTTGTTGTACAGTGTGAAGACGACTTTGGTGTTTTTAAACATCGGATCGTCTTTGTAGTGTGTTTTCAGGTAAAGTGGAATGAAGCTCGTCATCCAATCGTGGCAGTGGATGATGTCGGGCTGCCAGCCGAGCTTCTTCACGGTTTCGATCACGCCCTTGCAAAAGAAGATGGCGCGCTCGTCGTTGTCTTTGTGAAAAATGTTGCTCACAGGGTCTACCAGCACGCTTTTGCGCTGGAAGTAATCCTCGTTGTCGAGGAAATAGACTTGCAACTTGGCATTGGGAATGGAGGCAACCTTGATGGTGAGCGGTTTCTCCTCGTCTCCTACACGAATGTTGATGCCTGAAAGACGCACCACCTCATGCAGGCGGTTGCGACGCTCATTGATGACTCCAAATTTGGGCATCAAAATGCGGATCTCATGTCCTTTTTCTTGCAACTTTTGCGGAAGCAAGCGAATGAAATCTGCAGCGCTGCTGACTTTCAAGAACGGATCGATTTCGGAGGTGACGTATAGAATCTTCAATTTATCGCTCATACTTACTTGGTCTAACACAACCATTCTGAAACACGTGATGGAAAATTCCTTAATTATGCTGCAAATTTACATAAAATCCCTTGCTTATACAAGTTGTGATTACTTAACTTCGCCGCCTTTTTCTTGAAACCTCACTCCTTTCTCCCATGCAGGTATTTGATGATCCATATTTGCTCAGAACGGCGCTTCAGCGTGAATATTGTTTTGGGCACACAATCGGCTTCGTGCCGACTATGGGAGCCCTGCACGAGGGGCATGCATCCCTGATGCGCCAGAGCGCCGCGCAAAACGACCTCACCGTCGTCTCGATCTTCGTGAACCCGACACAATTTGGCCCCAACGAGGACCTCGCCAAATACCCGCGCACCCTCGAGGCCGACCTCGCCCTGTGCAAGGCTGCGGGCGCGACCCACATCTTCACCCCGACAGAGGCGACGATGTATCCCGACGGCAAGGCAAATTTTGAGTTGCAGATGAGCCTGCGCTCGATGGACCAATACATGGACGGCGCCAAGCGGCCCGGGCACTTCAATGGGGTCTTGCTGGTGGTGAGCCGCCTTTTCAATATCGTGCAGGCCACACGGGCCTATTTTGGATTGAAAGATTTCCAGCAGCTCAGCATCATCCAGATGATGGCCCGCGAGCTGTTTTTCCCGGTCGAGATCGTGCCTTGCGCGATCGTGCGGGAGCCCGACGGCCTCGCGATGAGCAGCCGCAACCGCTACCTCGACCCTGAGGAGCGGCAGCAGGCGCTTTACCTCTCGCGCTGCCTGCACGCCGTGCAAGCACAAGCGCGGGCAGGCGTGGAGGCAGACAAACTCACGCAGATCGCCAGCGAGATGCTCGCAGACTACCCACTCATTCGCCTCGAATATTTGGAGATCCGCAAAGCGCGCGACCTGTCGCTCTGCGACACGTTGCAGCCTGAAGACAGTCCCGTAGCCCTCATAGCCGCCTTTTGCGGCAAGACCAGGCTCATCGACAATTTGCAGCTCAGCTTGTAATCCTTTTCGCCTCCTTCATCAACCCAAAAGCATAGAAAATGGCCTACCAACAATTGCCGAAGAGCTTAGAGACCCTCGCCGCAGAATTGAAGCAAATCTTGGGGCCGACGTTTTTTGAGATGGGATTTGTGCATCATGTAGAGCCTTGGGGCCGAACAGAGGTTCTCGACGTGGGTCATGAGGGTTGCTACCTGTCCGTGACAGGCACGCGTTCAAATTACAGCACCATTACATTTGAGATTCGCATCGATCTCACGCAGTGGGGCAAGCCCGAGATTCTCGCGCTTGGCGGCAAATTCATCGATGGTCGCTTTGGCGGTGACCGCTACGAACGCTGGTTCAACAACCCATTTGGCAATCCTTATATGCTCGACATCTTTGATCGCGTCGATCGCATGGCCGCGTATGCCATCAGGCTGCTTGAAAAGCATGCCCGCGAAACCCTCGATCAGCCAGAATTTCAATTGATGCCATCCGTGCCCGCAAAAGAAGTTCAAAGAGTAGTCGATTATTTCCGGCAGCCAGTTCAAATCGATTACCGTGGTGAATGACGCAAAATAAAAAGTGCCAAAGCAGATGCACAGGCGCCTTCAATTCGCAATTCACCATCAAACCCAAAATGAAACACCAACACCAGGGCTGCAAATTGTAATCCCGAACCCAAAGACACCACACGCAATCCAAGCATTCACCATCAACACCGTTTCTACAAATTCAGCCCACTAACCAAAAGCTAGCACAAGCAACCCCAGAATTCACCACCAACACCAGTTCTGTAAATTCTGCTCCATAAGTATAACTAACCACCCCAGAATTCACCACCAACACCAGTTCTGTAAATTCTGCTCCATAAGTACTACTAACCACCCCAGAATTCACCACCAACACCAGTTCTGTAAATTCTGCTCCATAAGTACTACTAACAACCCCAGAATTCACCACCAACACCAGTTCTGTGAATTCTGTAAATTCTGCTTAATTTCGCCCCCATGTTGATAGAGGTATTCAAATCCAAAATACATCGCGCTACCGTCACCGAGGCCAACCTCAACTATACTGGTAGCATTACGATCGATCTCGACCTGATGGAGGCCGCCGAGCTGCTGCCCCATCAAAAGGTGCAAATCGTGAACATCAACAATGGTGAGCGCTTTGAGACGTATGTGATCCAAGGCAAACGTGGCAGTGGTGTGATCTGCCTCAACGGGCCTGCAGCACGCCTTGTGCAGCCGGGCGACCTCGTCATCGTCATCGCTTATGGCACGGTGACCATCGAGGCTGCGCGCACCCACGAACCTGTGATCTGTCACGTCGACGAATTCAACCGCCCTGTCAAGAACCACTAGATTTTGAGCCGCAAGACCCTTCTCACCATTGTCAAATACGTCGTCAGCCTAGGCTTGGGGATTTTGCTCATGTGGCTCTCCATGAAGGGGATGGATTTCAATCAGGTGCGTGAGAGCTTCAAGAACGCCAACTACCTCTGGGTCGCGGCGGGCTTGGCGATTGCGATCTTGAGTCACTGGTACCGCGCCGTGCGCTGGAAATTGCTGATCCAAGCCGCAGGTCACGAGAGCAATAGCTGGAACCTTTTTTGCTCCATCATGGTGAGCTATCTGGTAAATCAAGCCACGGGCCGTCTTGGCGAGGTGACACGGGCCACGATGACCGCCAAGTCAGAGCGCATTCCGCTGTCGGTGAGTTTTGGCACCATGGTTACCGATCGCGTTTTTGACGTGGTAGCCTTGGGATTGCTGGTGCTGGGCACATTCATCTTTCAATTCAAGCAGATCAATGCAATCATGGACAAGGCATTTGCCGGCGGGGATCCTGCGACAGGTGCGGAGCCCAGCGTTTTTCCATGGAAATGGGTGTTTCTGGGCGTCATGGTACTTGGCTTGGTACTGTTGATCGTGCTGTGGAAGCGGCTCATGAAAATCGCCATTTTCGCCAGAGGCGTGAAATTTGCGCAAGACATCTGGGTGTCGATCAAGAGCGTGACCAAGATGCAGCACCCTTGGCGTTTTCTTTACCAGACCATCATGATTTGGCTCTGCTACATCATGATGACCTACATCGTGTTTTTTGCGCTGGACGATACCAGCGGATTGAGCTTTGTCTTTGCCCTTACCGCCTTCACGATGGGTGGCATCGGCATGGTGATGCCTGCACCGGGTGGTTTTGGCACCTACCACTTCGCGATCAAGATGAGTTTTGTGGCCTGCGCCGCGAGCTTGGGATTCTCAAGTGAAAAAGTTGCCGGCGACGTCGGCACCAACATCGCTTGGATCATCCACTCATCACAATTCATCATGATGGTCGTGATCGGCTTCATTTGCTACCTGCTGTTGGTGCCTAAAATGAAACTCGGCGCTGCCCGTGTCGCCGCTGAGCAGGCCGAATTGGAGCAAAAAGAGCTTGCCCAAGCCGACAATTAAGCGTGCCGCGCTGCACGCCTCCCGAATTTTTTCTACCTTGACCCCAAAATTCAGCCCCCTCTTATGGCAGAGAAAAAGCTATTTCTACTTGATGCGCTCGCCCTGATTTACCGGGCCCACTTCGCATTCATCAAAACCCCGCGCATCACCTCTACGGGCCAAAACACCTCGGCGGTTTTTGGATTCATCACCACCCTGATGCAAATCCTGGAGACCGAGCACCCATCCCACTTGGCGGTCGCCTTTGATTTGTCGGGCCCGACATTCAGGCACGACAAGTTTCCGGAATACAAAGCCACTCGCGAGGAAATGCCAGAAGACATTCGCTTTGCGATCCCCAAAACCAAGGAATTGCTGCGGGCGCTGAACATTCCGATTTTGGAAATGGCAGGATATGAGGCCGATGACGTGATCGGCACGATCGCCTTTCGCGCAGAGGAGCATGGCTTTCAGGTCTATATGGTCACCCCCGACAAGGACTACACCCAGCTCGTGACCGACAACATCTTGCTCTACAAGCCAAGCCGGCAGGGTAATGGCATCGAGATCTACAATCCTGCCATGGTCAAGGAGCGCTACGGTGTCACGCCTGCGCAAATGGTCGATTTCTTGGGCCTCAAGGGCGACAAGGTCGACAACATCCCCGGCATCCCCAAGGTGGGCGATGTGACCGCCGTGGAGCTCATCAATCAGTTTGGTTCGGTCGAGGAGATTGTGCGCCGGGCGGATGAGATCACCAAAAAGGCCATTCAGGCATCGGTGAAGGAATTTGGTGAGCAGGGGCTGCTCTCCAAGTGGCTCGCCAAGATCGACACCGATGCGCCGATTCCTTGGGATGAGGCCCATTGCAAGGTCGGCGACCCCGACCGCGACAAGACCATCGCGCTCATGAACGAGCTCGAGTTCAAGACGACCGCCAAGCGCATCCTCAACAGCCGCATCTTTGGTGGCGAGGCGCCACCACAGCAGATGGACCTCTTTGGCAACTCGATTGCCGAGAGTCCCACGCCCTACGTCGTGACCGACGATGTGACGGGCATGCCCACCAACCTCGACACGATCGCAGACCGCACACATACATATATACATGTGGACACCGCGCAGGCGCTCACGCAGCTCATCGCTGACATAGAGGCGCAAGGCTCCTTCTGTTTTGACACCGAGACCACCGGCCTTGATGCCATGCAGGCCGAGCTCATCGCGATGACGATCAGCCTCAAGCCTGGCGAGGCCTACATGATCTATTTCCCCGCCAACGATGCCGACTCCCTGAAACGACTTGAGGATTTGCGGCCGCTGCTGGAGAGCAACAAGATTTTGAAAATCGGCCAAAACTTGAAGTACGACAACCTCGTGCTGCGCAACTATGGCATCACCGTCTGCGAGCCACTCTACGACACCATGCTCGCCCACTACGTGATCGACCCCGACAAGCCACATGGCATGGACGCGATGGCGATGGAATTGCTCAATTACGAGCCGGTTTCCATCAAGTCGCTGATCGGCAAGAAGGGCAAGGAGCAGCTGAACATGCGCGACGTCGAGCTCGACAAGTTGATGGAATATGCCTGCGAGGACGCCGACATCACCATTTCACTCAAGGAAAAACTGGACATCGCCCTCGACAAGGCCGATCTGCGCACGGTTTTTGAAACTGTGGAGGTACCCCTGGTGCCTGTGCTCACCGACATCGAGTTTCATGGCGTGCGGGTGAATGAGGCGTTTTTGAATGAATACTCCAAGGTGCTGGACATCGAGATGAAGACGGTCGAACGCGACATCTATTCGATGGCCGGGATGAAATTCAACATCAACTCACCCAAGCAGCTCGGGGAGATCATCTTTGACAAGCTCAAGCTCGGCAAGGCCAAAAAGACCAAGACGGGCCAATACAGCACCAAGGAGGAAGACCTAGTCTACCTCGCATTGGAGCATGATTTCCCTGCCTACATCTTGCGCTACCGCAAGCTCGGCAAGCTCAAAAGCACTTATGTCGATGCATTGCCCCTCATGGTCAATCCCAAGACGGGCCGCATCCACTCCACGCTGAGCCAAACGGTGACCGCCACCGGCCGCCTCAGCTCGACGAACCCCAACCTGCAAAACATCCCGATCCGCACCGAGGAGGGCCGCGAGATCCGCAAGGCATTTATCCCCGAGGATGGATTTGTGATCATGTCGGCTGACTACTCGCAGGTCGAATTGCGGCTCATCGCTGAGTTGAGCAAAGATCCGGGCATGATGGAGGCCTTTCGCAGTGGGCACGACATTCACCGCGCCACGGCAGCCAAGGTCTTTGGCGTGCCGATGGAGGAGGTCACGAGCGACATGCGCAGCAAAGCCAAGATGGTGAACTTCGGCATCATCTATGGCATCTCGGCATTTGGACTGGCGCAGCGGCTCAAGATCAGCCGCGGCGAGGCCTCCGAGATCATCAACAGCTACTTTGCGCAGTACAGCCGCATCAAGGAATACATGGACGAGAGCATCGCCGAGGCCCGCAAATGCGGCTATGCCAAGACCTTGCTCGGCCGTCGCCGTTACCTGCCCGACATCAACAGCGCCAATGCCACGATCAGGAACTTTGCTGAGCGCAACGCCATCAACTCGCCTGTGCAGGGCAGTGCGGCCGACCTCATCAAAGTCGCCATGACCAATATCCACCACGAGATGAAGGCCCGCAACATGCGCTCGCAGATGATCTTGCAAGTGCATGACGAACTCGTGTTTGAGGCCCACAAGGATGAGGTGGAGGAATTGTCGCAGCTCGTGAAGGAAAAAATGGAAGGCGCATTGCCACTCGAAGTGCCCATGCTCGTCGAGGTCGGCATCGGCGACAATTGGTTGGAGGCGCACTGAGGCGGGCAAGAAAGGCACTCGTCGATAGGCACGAATTACAGCCTGAAATAGCTGCGATTGACGCTTTTGGGCAGGTTGGATCGCTGGTCGAGAAGCCTTTCGTATCGTGAGGGAGGCGTTTTCGGCAAGCCAATGATCGTTATTGTGTGTGAAATAGTGTGAATGCTGGCGCTGAGGATAGCAAAAACCGTAGGTTTCTTGTAATTTTCGCTATTCGCAGGCACTAGGATTTTTCAGATAGCATTGACCAGGGCGTTGTACATATTTTTTTGCCTCTTTTTGGCTGGTCAAGTTTTGGCCCAGCGCAATGGAGATTTTGTGGTCGTGCGCGACAGCATGCGTGATTCATTGCCTCCCTTGCCACCCGTCGCATTCCACCTGCATGATGTCGGCGTTTCATTTACCAATGGCACGGTGCAATTTTTTGAAGGCTATGCCGCCAAGATCCTCTATGCCGATGCGCAAGCTGGCCTGCCAATCTATGGAGACTGGGGGTCTTACTCGCGCACCACGGTGATCCCCACCTTTTTTCAATTTGGGGCACATGCCTCCATCGTCGATACGATTCGCGGGCTGAAGCTGCGCTTCAGTGGCAACTACAGTCAGCGATTTGACTCGATGAGTTATGCGAGCGATTTTGTAATCAACGATACGGTTTATGGCCGCACGGCCTCTGAGCGTGGCAGCTTCGGGAGCGTGGCCATCGCGGGCTTGAAGCAGAGCCGCAAGCTCTTGGGCCTTTTCAGGTTTCATGGCGGCGCCGAGCTGGAGCTGGGCTTGTCACCGACAAGCCGCATCAACTTTGTCGAGTATGCATTCGACTATGGTGCAAGCACCATTGTGGACTACAATGAGTTCAGGGCTGTGGGTAAACCACGCTTCACGGGTTATGCAACGGCGATTTTGGGCATGGAGGCTGTCTTTTTCAAGCATTTTGGCTTCACGCTGGAGGTCAAGTCGGGATTGGGTGCGCAGTATGTCGTCAAGGGGGGTACATTTGGCCTCGGTCGCACCACCTACCATGCGGCGCTCAATTATTACTTCTTTGATTACAACCGCAAAGCCCTGCCCAAGCCGATCAGGGTGCCGATCATCTATGAAGATGAGGAGCAGCAGCAACCACCGACACCGGGCTTTTGAACGATGGAAACCAATCGGCCCAGTGGGCCCCGAAATAGAATGCATTGCGCCCTAAGGGCAATTTGCTATTTTTACCGCCTCAATTCTTCAACTCTATACAGCACTCACGCATGAGCAACAATAAATCAGGGTTGCAATCCAGCTCGAACTACCTCTCTGGAAATAAATATTTGCCAATCATCGCTGCGATTGTTTTTGGCTTTATAACCCTTGGGGTGTTGTCGAGCTATTTGGCTCCTGTGCAAGAACGCAACATGGTCCTGAACCAAGGTGATATCTTGCAGCACAAAGGCATGTCCAAGGAAATCGCCGATTTCCGCAAAGCCCACAAGGGCGAGGAGCCCCTCTGGACCAACAGCATGTTTGGCGGGATGCCAGCCTATCAGATCAGCACAGCATATCCCAACAACCTGATGCAGAAGCTGGACAGCGTGCTGAACCTGCGGGGATTCGTGAAGCCTCCGATGGGCAATCTTTTCATCCTGTTCGTGGGAATGTTCATTTTGCTCGTGACACTCAAGGTGGATCCGATATCCGCAGCCGTCGGCAGTTTTGGTTTTATGATGTGCTCCTATTATTTCATTGTCATAGAGGCTGGCCACAATTCAAAGGTGAATGCGGTGGCCTACATGCCGATGGTGCTGGCAGGTGTGCTGTTGCTGTACAGAGGCCGGTTTTGGCTGGGATCGGCGATCACGATTTTGGCGATGGGTCTGGAGTTGAATGCCAACCACTTGCAGATCACTTACTATGGCTTTTTTGTCATCGGCGCGATTGTGCTCAGCGAGCTGTCACGCAACACCAATGTTGCTGGCAAGAGTGTGCTGTGGGGTGTTTTTGCAACGGTTCTGATCTCGTGGAAACTGGGCTTGCCCAAATTTGTCTGGATCGGCGAGGCTGCCTTGCTGTTGTTTGTGCCGCTGATCATGTCGATCATGGCCCGCATCAAGGAGGGCAATTCCATCAAGGCGCTCATCACAGGCAATGGCCTGCTTCCTAGCGCCGCGCCATTGCGCAATTTCCTTGTGGGCAGCCTCTTCATGACTGTCTGTATGAGCATCGCCATCGCCCCCAACGTCGGTCGCCTCATGACCAACGCCGAATATGTGCCCGTAACAATGCGTGGTGGATCCGTCTTGGACCCCAATCGTGGGGGAGCCGCGCCCGCCGCTGCACCCGCAGCTGAGGGCACTGGCCTTGCCAAAGAATATGCCTACGTCTGGAGCTACGGCATCGCCGAGAGCTTCACGATCATCAATCCCTTCTATTTTGGCGACGCCGCCAACTCCAAGTTGGGCAAGGACTCAGAAACTTATGCTGTCCTCAAAGACAAGTTTCCCGCGCAGACAGCGCAGCAACTGGTGAATATCTGGCCGACCTATATTGGCGATCAGCCGATGCATGGCGGCCCGACTTACATGGGTGTCGTGGTCTGCTTCCTCTTCGTTTTGGGCTTGGTCATCGTGCCCGACCGCTACCGCTGGTGGCTGCTCGGTGCAGTCGTCGTGAGCATCATGCTCAGCTGGGGCCGCAACTTGCAATGGTTTTCAGACCTCTTCTTTGACAACCTGCCCAAGTACAACAACTTCAGGGCCGTGTCGATGTGGCTCACGATCACAAGCATAGCCATGTCTGCCCTGGGCGGATTGGCACTCAAAGCGGTCTTCAAAAATGAGGGGCAGCGCGACGACAAGCAACTGGCCAAGTTGATTGCCATCGCAGGTGGCGTCACGGTGTTCATTCTGCTGGTGCTGGCCACCGTGAGCCCTGGAGCAGACTTGCGCAAGGAAGACGATCCACAAAAAATCGCCGGATTCCTCGCACGTGTCGGGCTCGACAAGCCCGATCCGCAGATGATCGCCGCGCTGGCCGATGCCTTGCCAGCCGACCGCGCCGATCTCATCACAAGCCAAGCCTACAAGGGCATATTGATCGTCTTGCTGTGCACTGGCGCACTCGTTGGCTTTACCTTGATTCGCAAGTCACTGAAATCCAAAGAATCCAAGCCACTCGTAATCGGTGCCATCGGATTGGTCTTCATCGGATTGATCTATTGGGACATGGTGCCCGTGAACAAGCGCTACCTGAACGAGGAGTCGTTTGTGAAGGAAAGTGTCTACATGAAACCCTTTACCCCGACGCCGGCCGACAACATGATCCTCGGCGACAAGGACCCCGATTACAGGGTCTTGAACCTCGCATCCAACATCTGGAACGATGCGATCACGCCTTATCACCACAAATCGATCGGTGGTTACAGCGCCGCCAAGCTCAGGCGCTACCAAGACTTGATCGAGAACTGCTACGACAAGGAGTTTGCCTTGTTGCAAGAGGCGCTCGGCGTACGCGACAGCACACAGATGCTGCGCATTGATGAGGCCCTGTCCAAGCTCACCGTCCTGAACATGATGAATACCAAGTATATCATCGTGAATCCAGAAGGTGGCGTGCTCCCCAACAAACATGCCATGGGCAATGCCTGGGTTTCATCGGGCTATGAGGTCCTGCCCAAGCCAGACGACGTGATAGCTGTGCTGCAAAAGACCGACCTGCGTGCCAAAATGCTGGTCGAGGAGGCGTCATCTGAGCAACTCAAGGGCTTCACAGCCACGCCCGATCCATCCGCCACCATCAAACTCACCCACTACCAATGCAACGAGCTGAAGTATCAGTTCAGCAGCACAGGCGGCAAGGAGCAATTGGTCGCATTCTCTGAAATCTACTACAACAGCGGCAAAGGCTGGCAAGCCTATGTCGACGGACAGCCTGTGGAGCACTTCCAATGCAACTACATCTTGCGGGGCATGCGTGTGCCGGCTGGCAATCATGAGATTGTCTTCAAGATGGAGCCAAAAAGCTATTACCAGGGTGAAACGCTCGCGCTCATTTTCTCAGTGATCCTTTTCTTGCTGGCGATCGGTGGCATCGTGAAAGATGTGATGTCGGGAGGCAAAGACGATGAGGACTTGGTAGTGGAAGACACGACGGGGAATAAGGTCGGCTGATCTGTGCAATGAAAAAAGTGCTGATCATCACGTATTACTGGCCCCCCAGTGGTGGCTCGGGCGTGCAGCGCTGGCTCAAGTGCGTGCGTTATCTGCGCGATTTTGGTTGGGAGCCCGTGGTGTACACGGCCCTCGACAGCGAATACCCAGTGATCGACGAATCGCTGGCCAAGGAAATCCCA
>JANPHP010000442.1:0-11005 GCA_031424495.1 Bacteroidota bacterium
TCCAGCACTTGCTTACGGCGAGTATGGCTCACCACCCAAAATCGGACCCAACGTCGCCCTCGTCTTCGAGATCGACCTGATCAAAGTCCTCGGCCCAGCTGACGCTGCTCCTGGCCAGCCCGGTCAATAATTCCAGCTTGCTGGTTCTAAAAAACTCCGCTGAGACTTGGTCTCAGCGGAGTTTTTTAATGTAAGGCCATGTTCGCACCAAAATCCCAGCACACCTCCACGACAAATTTTGTACATTCGGATTTCGTCCATTCACTCGCGCCCCACTTCCTACTGCAATGACATCACCCAAAGACCAACATCCATCCGCCCCTCTTGCGCGCACGATCTGCTATATCACAATGGGCAGCGTGACGGTAATTGTATTGCTGATCTACCTATTGTTTTTTGACAATTTTTCAGAGACAGAGCTTGTGCAGCTGAGCTTTCCTTGGATCAGCCTCATGGGCTTTGGGCTAGGCGGATTGATCTTGGCTCACAAAGGTGTGGGCCCTAGCATCGGCGTCGGGTTGGTGATCGCCCTAGCATTCTTTCTCGCATTGGAGACGTTTTACCTGACGCTTTGGTCGAGTTTGTAAACTGGGAAACATTACTGAAAATAGTCTATTCGTGTCTTGTGGGCACTATTGAAAGGAATTGATCACGTAGGCACGCCATGCATGTCGTGCCTACGTGATCAATTCTATATTCTACCCGCCACAACCTTGATTGTTGCAAGAAAACATCGGCTACGCATTCCACACCAACTTGCCTCCTCGATCAGCCCAAAAAAACAGCCGACCACTGATTGAGGCGATCGGCTGCTATCCAAATTCAGAGACTCAATTGCAACGGAAAAAATATTCCCAATAACCATCAACTGCGTCGTTGGAGGTCACGAGATTGGGCTTCATGATCTGAAGCCTCACGAAATCAAGCGTTTTGTTCGCCGGAATGTTGAAGAGTTTTGCTGGCCAAATGGACCAGTGGTATTTGTCGCCAACCTGTACCATTTTGAGCGCAGGATTGTTGCGCACTTGGGAGATCGTACTCGGCTTGTACTCGGTGCCGTCGGTGTCGTAGGCACGTGCATAGACGAAGAGGTCGCCCGGATTTTGCATCGACACCTTCTCCTCCAATGCATTGTCGTAGAGCAGGGTAAATGCATCGTCTTGGCGCAGCCACACGCTGTCACCATCTTGCACGTCTGGGAAGCTTGCCACTTTGCGAATCAATGCACCAGGAGGATTGACCTCGACGCTCAAGTCTTCGGTCTTCCACTCGTTGCCAGCAGCAGAGCAATCGCCGCCACCGCCGCCATCGAGGGCTTTGGCCAAGAAAAAGATATCGCTGTCAAACACCGCCTGAGCTGATACACCATAGTAGTCGGTCGGCGTGATGGTGATGCTCCAGATATCGGGGCTTTCATTGGTCCAAGTATGATCGAGGTTGGATGCGGTCCAAGCTCCATTGCCGCCGACGGGGTCGCCGGGCATCCATGTCCAGATGTACAATGGTCCTGCGAATCCCACCAATTTGCTACAATCCATTTTGGTGAGATCGATATAGATCTTCACAGGTGCAGCGGGATCGGTGACCACAACAGGGTCGGTCCATACTTTTTGTGCCACAGCAGCTTGAAATGAAAGCGCCGCGACCATCAACAAAAATGCAAATGTCTTTTTCATCGTTGCTTTCATGAGTTGCGTGAAAACTTGAATTGATACCTGACGGTGACCTCTGTGCCGCATGAGCGCTCATATTGCACCTGCAGAAACTCATCTTGTGGACGAATTGTGTGCAACAAGCTCAAAACATACTGTCCCGTGCCATCATTCATGTTGATGAGGGTAGGATAATCATTGTCGTCAAACGTCCAAGTGCCTGCGGTGCCCAAATAGTTGGGACCGTCGCCAGCATTGAACGTGAAGGAGAAGTCGGCAGATTTGAAGGTGATCACCGGGGCTGTACCGCTGGTGAACACACTGGTCACATCGTAAGAATTACCAGCACCAATCACAAAAGGATCGATTTGGATCACCTCGGTGAGTGTGAAGCTATCGTTGATGCCGTCGAGCTTGCTGCCCGGAGGGTCTAGCACGAGCTCGTCGGGCTTGCAGGCCGAGAAAGCCAGCGTGACGATGAGCAAGAGTATGAGATATTGAATTTTGCCTTTCATAATTTCTTTCTTCAGGCTAAAAGTTAACAAATTCAGTCAAAAAATACAATTAACATCCTTCTGGATTCAGGACGATTGATGGATTGCCAGAACGCTCCTCATCGGGCAACTGTACATTCATGCCGTTGCAATCCCAAGGGGAACCGTTGATGAGCAAGGTAGGCGAGTCATGCACGCCTTGGCGACGCAAGTCGTGAAAGCGATAACCTTCACCCACCATTTCGAGGCGGCGTTCGAGACGAATGAGCACTTTGAGCGATGCTGCATCCAAGCCCGGCGTCACGTCAGCGACGCCTGCACGGTTGCGGATTGCGTTCACGTCGGCCTCCGCGACTGCGAGGTTGCCGAGCTCTGCAGCAGACTCAGCACGAATGAGCAACATCTCTGCAAGGTGCAACAGTGGCACGGTGAACCAGTTCTCATTGTAGCGGGTCAGCAGCACCAATTCGCTCGACTGCCCTGCATTCGCCAAAACATAGAACAATTTGCCACGCTGATCATTGCTGTCTGCCGTTGCCGTGAGGTAAAGCTCATTAGACATGCGACCCGCAGGTGGATTGGACAGGTTGGTCGAGCGATAGGTCGAGCCAAGGTCAGCGCCAGAGTTGTTGAGTTGCCCGGTGCTGATCAGGTTGAAGATATTCTCATTGTTGGGGGTGCCGGTGAAGCGACCCATTACGGTCGTGTCGAGGGTAAAGCCGCCGCCGTTGATCACTTCATTGGAATAATCAAAAGCTGCTTGGAAATCATTCATCTGGAAATGCACCCTGGCCAAATAAGCTTTCACGGCCCAAGAAGTTGCATAGCCACCGTTGGAACCTGGCAAGACGTTTTTGGCATCTTCCAAGTCGGCCAGTACCTGCGCATACACCTCGCCCACCGTCGCACGCGGCAGCGGCACTTGGCTCGCCTCAATGCGCAAGGGGATGCCGAGATGCGAATTGTCGGCGGTATAACCATAAGGCTGCCCAAACATGCGCACGAGTTCAAAGTGCCCGATGGCACGCAAGAACTTAGCCTCAGCCGTAGTGCGGGCCTTTTGCTCAGCGCTCAGGTCCTTGACGAGGTCCATGTTTTCCAGCAGCACATTGCAGCGATAGATCATGATGTAGGGCTCGCTCCACATGTCACGGGTTTCTTGGTTGAAGATACCAGTGTTGTGCGCGTAATAGCTGAGCCAGTTGCCCGAGAGGGAGCGGCCGTCGCGGTCGTCGCCCATCAGGTCGCTGAGGTTACGGATCTTGCCGCCGAGGAACTTGGCGGAGCGCAACACGTCGTAGCAGCTGTTGAGCAAGAGCTGCACGTCGCGGGATGTCGTGAGTGCGTCTTCGGTCGGAACCTCGCCCTGTGGCGGAATCTCAAGGAATTTCTTGCAAGAGGTCGCCCCAAACAAGATCATGAGGCTCAGCAGGAAATAGATGCTTAGTTTTTTCATTTTCTTGGGGGAATTAGAATTGTACATCGACACCAAGTGAGAATGTGCGCTCTTGTGGCGGGGTGAGGTAAGTCACGTTCGGAGAAATGTTACGGCCTTGTGGACCGTTTTGGTCACGCACGATCTCTGGATCAGAGCCGGGATACTTGGTAATGGTCCAAAGGTTGGTGCCGCTGGCATAGACGCGCAATTTCTGAATCCACCATTTTTTCTCTTGGGTGATTTTGAAGTTGTAGCCGAGGTTCACGTTTTTGAGGCGTGCATAGCTCGCATCGTAGAGCCACAGCGTGGAGTTGTTGTTCCACTCGTTGTCGAGACCATAGGTTGCAGGGTCCAAGGTGAGCCTTGGATACTGAGCGCCCACTTGACCGGGGGTGGTCCAGTGGTCGATGAGGCCGTTGGGCATAGTCCAGTTGCTCACGACGCCGTATTGGCGCTTGGCAGCATCGTCATAGATTTTGCCGCCGAGGGTAAATGTCCACAAGACACTCAGGTCAAAGCCTTTCCACTCAAAGGTATTGCGCAAGCCGCCCTGGGCAGCAGGCTGCACGTTGCCGACGACGACACGGTTTTCAGTGCGCCATTCGAAGGTCTCGTTGCCATTTTTGTCGAGGTACACTGGCTTGCCAGTGGCAGGATCCACATGGCTGAAGCGCACGAGGTAGTTCACACCGACAGGGTAGCCCGCGACCACGCGGGTGTCACCGCTACCCTGAAGGGCATCGGGTGGCGTGGTGCCCACGTCGACGACGAGGTTGCGGTTGCGCGCGATGTTCAGGGTGGTCTTCCACTTGAAGGCCGCAGTATTGATGTTGAATGTGGTGATTCCCAGCTCGATACCGCGGTTGCGGATATGGCCAATGTTTTGCCAGTACTCCTTGAAGCCAGACGAGGTCGGCGACGAGGTCCTGAGCAATACGTTGCGCGACTCCTTGTTGTACACAGCAAACTCACCCGTGATACGATCCTTGAGCAGACCAAATTCGAAGCCTGCATCCATGGTCTGTGTGGTTTCCCATTTCAGGTTAGGATTTTCGAGGCGAATCGGGAAGATGATCGAGTCGTTGTTGTACTGGATGTTGTTGTTGCTGCCAGAGAATGTACCAAAGCGCAAGAAAGAAGGAATGTCAGCATTGCCGGTCACGCCAAAGCTGGCTTTGAGTTTGAAGAAGTTTACAGCCTTGGTCAAGTGATTTTTCCAGAAACCCTCCTCAGACATCACCCAAGCCGCACCCACTGCAGGGAAATAACCATATCGGTTGTTCTTGCCAAATTTGGAGGAACCATCCACCCGCAAAGAAGCCTTGATGATGTACTTGTCGTTGAGCTGATAGTTGATCCTGCCAAACGTACTCACGAAGGACCAAGAATCCAGCGGGTAGGACGTTTCGATCGTGTCGCTGTCTTCAGTGCCCTGCCAATCGAGGTAGAGCTGCTTGTTCACGTCGCTCACTTCCATGTAGCCGCTTTTGCGAACCATCTTTTGCGCCTCAACACCACCCATTGCGCTCAACTTGTGGTTTTTGGGCAGCATATTGAAGTCATACTTGGCAGTAGCGTTGGAGTTCCAGTTGAGGATCTTGTTGTACCAATCTTTGCCGATGATTTTGTTATTGGTCCAGAGGCTGTCTTCCAAATAAAAATCGCCAAGGTCCATGAAATCAAGGCTACCGTTGGCGTTCAGGGTGAGGTTTTTGAAGGGATTGTATTGCAGGTTCATCGTGTTGATGGTGCGCTTCTCGATGGTGCGCCAGTCGATTTGCGTGCGGCGATTGATGGGATTGCCACCACCAAATGCGCTGTTGGATGTCTGCTCGTTGAAATAAGGCAATGCATTCGACTGCGCCATTCCCAAAGAGCCGTCCCAAGCCTGACCGATTTTGTTGTTGCGGCCATAGGCGCCAGAGGCAGACACACCGAGTTTCAGATTTTTCAAGATGTTCCAATCCAAGTTTACGCGGCCCGTGTAGCGGCGGTAGCTATTGCCGATCAAATAGCTTTGGTTGTTCATCATCGAGACGTCGGCATAAGTCTTGAGTTTCTCAGTGCCTTGGCTCATCGAGAGGTTGTACTCTTGCTTCACCCCTGTACCTGTGGTGAGGTCTTGCCAATCGGTCGTGCCATTGGCGCGGGCAGAGTCGACGGTGTAGCCGCCTGGCAAAATGCTTGGTTGACCGACGTTGCCATCATTTTCCCAAGCCTCTTGATACATCTGCAACCACTGATCGGTATTGACGAACTTCAGGAGCTTGGCAGGGCGTGAAATGCCCGTGCGTGCTGAGAGGTTAAAGACCGGCTTGCCGGTCTTGCCGCGCTTGGTGGTCACAAGAATCACACCATTGGCGCCACGTGAGCCATAAATGGCGGCGGCGGCGGCGTCTTTCAAGATCTCGATCGACTCGATGTCGGCGGGATTGATGGAAGACAAAGGGTTGTTGTTTTGTCCACCACGGTCGCCGCTCAAGAAGGGGTCTTGCGTGATCGGAATACCATCGATGACATACAAGGGATCACCGCCTGCCGAGACAGATCCTGAACCCCTGACGGTGATCTTGGCACCCGCACCAGCGATGCCGCTGCCTTGGATCACTTGTACTCCGGCAGCCTTGCCTTGCAGCGTGGCATCAAAGCTTGCACCAGGCACATCGTTCAATTCCCTTGATGTAATCTTGGAAACAGAACCCGTCATGTCGCGCTTGCGCTCAGTGCCGTAACCCACGATGATCACATCGTCCAAGACTTTGAGCTTCATTTTGACGTCGACCATGGCCTTTTCGCCAGCGGTGACTGCCACGACTTGTTGAAACTTGTCGTAGCTCACAAAGCTCACGCTCACGGTGTATTGGCCGGGTTTCACACCGCTGATGCTGTACTTGCCAGCCTCGTCGGTAAAACCACCCAACGTGGTGCCTTCCAGCACCACCGTAGCGCCGACCATCGGGGCATCATTTTCATCGAACACAATGCCCGAAATCGTCGCATTCTGGGCGGCCAATGAGCCAGCCCCTGCGGCGAAAACAAGTAACATCAAGCTCAAGATGCGTGTAATTTTCAGCGTAAATGTCCTCATCTGCATACTGATATAAAAACTAGCTGGATCTTGTGGGAATGCCAAGTTAGCAAGAAAAAATATAAGTGTCACAATGACACTTATTAAAAATTTCGAAACTTGAAATTGATCAGGATTTAAGGCGGCTCCAGTACCACATCCAAATCAGCCGCAAGGTCGCGGCCATTGCGATCGGGATGACGCCTGCATGAAAACCTTGTGGCAGCAGCCAAAAAATCGCCACAAAACTGATCATCCAAAACATTACGCCCCGTGCATAACGTCCCACATTTGCCTGCCACCGACCGACCATGAGCATGATCCCAAAGACGAGATGCGTGGGCATGGCCCAGAGCATATTCAGGTTTTGGTAGGTGGCTTTGTGATCGGTGCCGATCCAAAACAGTAGCATGAGGCAACCCAGCAAACCTAGTATGAGAAACAACAGCGCATCAAAACCCCGGCCCGCACGGCGCGTGCGGTAGCACCAAAAGGTCACCAAGGCTGCAATCACAAAAATGAACCACCCGACGATGTGCGGACTGAACTGAAAGCTGGTGATGGGTGCACGGGGAATGTCAAGCAGCGTCTGCTGCTTGAGAACCAATGGTTCCCAAGCCCCATCCACTTTTACCTGGGCTGCAGCAAAAGCGCGCAAAAGCTCATCCGGCAAGAATGTAGCACCTCGCTCATCTGCGGTCTTGTCGGTAGGCAAGCCGAGCAACAGGTCGATACCAAAATCGGCCCAGACATCGTTGCGGCAATAGGGGTCGATGAGGTCACGGTAACTGCCGTAGTCGTTGGGGGTTCGTGGATTCCACTTCAAATCGGCACCGAGTGCATTTGCGACCACGTCGCGCTCGCGGGTGGAACAATTGTCAAAAAAGAAATCGTATTGGTAATAGCGGTTGTCGGGCAGCTCATTCACCAGCAAAGCATCAAAAATGCGCTTCTTTTGGGGGTCTGTGAGGTTGAGGACTTGCTCCTCAATCGCGCGGTGCTCATGGCTGTACTCTGCGTAAAAATTGCTGTAAGCATAGCTCAACACATAATATTTGAGCTTGCCACGGGCAAATTTCAAGATGAAATTGGGGGTATCAAATTCAAAGACACCATAGTTCCAAACCCAATCCAGACTTGAAGCCGGGTCTTGGATGCGCAGTGCGCTATGCCCAAAAATCGAATACAGCTCACTGCCGGGGGCGCAAGTGAGCACGCTCACGGTCGCCTGCGGGCTCAGCGTAGTCACGGGCGGCTGTGCGTAGCCAGTGGCCATGGCACAAAGACAGATCAGCATCAAGGCGATGCGGCGCAAAAAGGCGAAGCGAGGTGCAGTACATGGGGTCATGCAGGAAAATTAGGCAATTTTTTGATTGCGCTCGCCCACAGGTGCATGACAATGCGTGACAGCCTACTTTCCAGCTGCAAAGAGCAGCGGCTCGACACCGTTGCCGATGACCAAGTCCATGGCGGCCGGAGCCTTGGGCTTCGCACCTTCAAATAGCAGTGCCTTGCCGCAGGGACTGGGGCTCAAGACGAGGGTCCCCGCCGACTTTCCCTTTTTGCGTATGTCGATCGCGAGTTGCGCGATCATCGGGCAGGACTTCACAGTGTTGGCGTCAAACGTTGCCGTGTCGCTCAAGGCCACCTTGAGCGCCACAAGATCGCTTGCTGACAATGTTTGCTCTTGCCCCACGGCATAGCCTTGCAAGTAATAAACCCCTGTCTTCTGCTCAGAAGCTATCGTCGGATAACCATCGACATGGTAGACAGCCAAGCTGTCGGCAGTTTTCAGCGCCTTTTTCAAGGCTTGGGCGGGGCTACTGGTTTTGCACGACGCGAGGGTGAGCATCCCAAAGCCAATGGCAAGCAGCAGTGCAGACATCTTATTTGCCATAGGTGATTTCTGAGTAGTAGATGCCGTTTTGCTGGGTGCAATTGGAGCAGACAGACTTGGATGACTTGTAGCGCGCGCCTTTGATGGTATTTTCGACGAGGCCATTCCAGTCGGCGTCGTCATTGCGCAGGTAACTGATCTCGTCGCGGAGGGACTGGAGCAAACTCACGGTGTAAAATCCGCCGTTGGCGTTGTTGGCCCAAGAGACCTCGCCGGGGCTTGCTGCGGTGGAGATGAGATTGCCACGGGAGAGCAAGAAAAGCTTGCGCAGCTTTTGGGTATCATAGTTGTTGTTGGACTGCATATTCATGAAGCTGGCAGCAGTCACCTGGCTGATGCCCACATCGGAGTTGCAGCAGTCTGCAAAGAAAAGATTGAGGCGAGCACCTTTGGATTTCACAGTGTTGTAGACCTCCTCCAAGTTGATGGAAGTATTTTCAGAAATGCGCGTAAATGATGAGTAGCGCAGGTCCAGCTGTGGGTATTCCTCCTTTTGATTGGACCACCTGAAACCGTGACCACGGTAGACAAACATCACGACATCATTGGGGCCGGGGGTAAATGCGTTGAGCAAGTTTTGCACCTTGGATTTTGTAAACTCCTGCTCCTCGACGATGTACTTTTTGAACTTCATTCCCGTCACCTCTGAAATGCCTTCGAGTTCGCTGGTGAGGTTGCGCTTGTCGATGCTGCAGCTGGAGCCGATGTCGCTGATGGCGGTATTGGCGACCACGATGAGGTGCATGGTCACATCTTTGTTGGCTGCAATCGTAGTGGTGGTCGTCGTGGGTTTTACTGGGGTAGTCACTTTTTCCAGCCCAAAAAACTTGCGCATCGCCAAGTATTCGGGCTCAGCGGATCCAAAAAAGCTGCGCAAATAGCTGTCGGTGACCTTGCCCTTTTCGAGCTGTTTATAGGAGATGACTTGGGTTGCCTGCTCCATATTGTATTCCGGGTCGTCTGAGGTATAGGGCAGGTCATATTGGCCACTGTCTTCCCATACCCAGATGAAGTGGTCTGGATTGTAGGCCGTGCCATCGTCGCCAGTGACATAGTGCGCATTTTCCCCCTCCAAAAAGAAATAGTTCACACCATCCTCTTCACCGGTGACAGCGGCATAGTCGGTATGAACGACGCGAAATTTGCCCCCTTGCGTGAAATTGATGCGCATGAAGATGTCTTCCTCATTCGAATAGACGAGCAGGCCGGTGTACATGGTGCCGTCTGTGCCTTTGTACTTAATTTCAGTGACGTCTTGGGCGCGCAGCCCTGCTGAGAAAACAAAGATGAGCAAACCTGCGAGCAAGCATCCATTGTGCAACCAACCTTTCATATTCATCGGGGAATTTTAGCCAGACACAGCAAATTTTGTGCCACCGCAATTGTACACAATTCTCCCTATCCTGCCTTCATGCAGGAGCCCAGAAATTCTCCACAATGCTCCAAAATCAGCTCAACATGCGTTTGAGTGCTATGGAATAGCCATAATGCATGGCTTCATGGATCGGTAGAAATTTGATCGCGTCTTCGACTGTAGCGATCTTGATGCCGATCCCTGTTTGGAAGGGCTCAAACTCCGTAAAGCGCCCAGCGGCATAGTCGACCTCCAGCATATCGATTGTGCTCCAAGCCAGTTGGCGAAGTTGCTCAATCTCTGCATTGGTGGCCTTGGAATCTGGCCTGGTGCCGCGGCGGTATTTCTCGATGAGTGCATCGTCGATGCGCATCGGGACCTTTGCAGGACGGTAGACGAGCAATTGTTGGCTCACCAGGACGTGGGCTAGGTTCCAGACCAAGTTGTTGTTGTAGCCCGATGGAATGTGGTTGAGGGTCGCCAAGCTGTGGCCTTCCAAAAGATTGATCAGGCTGCGACGCACGAGGCGTAGGGTTTCAAAATGAGATTCCATGAAAAAAGGATGATTTGCAAAATATAACTCCGCAGACCTACGAATGGTTTAGAAACTCGGATCATCGACAGTCACCAAAAGACCCAAAGCCTGTCACAAACGAATCCCGGCCCTATCCCGTTCTAGCAACGCATTCCCCAAGACGCAACAAATCCAAACCCAGCACAGCACGCAGAATTCAACAACCAAGCTGATTCAGCAAATCGGCTATGCCGACCTCAAGTTTCACCAAATTCTGATCCACACAGAATTCAACACCCAAGCTGATTCAGCGATCCGACCTCAAGTCTAGGCCAATTTCGATCCACACAGCATTCCACACCCCAACTGATTCAGAAAATTCGGCAAATTCTGCTCTATATTAGCAGCCTCAATGGAACAGCGCTCGCGTGCCTATCTTCAGATCCATACTGCAGTGTTGCTGTATGGGCTCACGGGAATCTTTGGCGACCTGATCAGTCTGCCCAAGCCTACACTCGTGTGGTGGCGCATGGGCCTCACGGTCCTCTCATTTATTTTTTGGCCAGGCGCGCTACGCGACGCTTGGGGG
>JANPHP010000443.1:0-11404 GCA_031424495.1 Bacteroidota bacterium
CCGTCGGTGAGCAGCACGACAGCGCCCAGGTTTTGGTTGCTGAAGAGCTTGGCTGCGCTGTTGAGCGCAGCGGCGATATTGGTGCCAGCTCCCTGATAGCTCAGCGAGTCGGGATGGGCATCGCCACCGAGTTCATTGGAAAATGCAAAAAAATGCGTCGCTACCTTGTCGGTATTGAGCTTGGCCATGAAGGCCTTGAGCTGTGTCGGGTACTCGGTGCGCAGGTAGGTCGAGTCGCGGTTGATGAGGATGCTCTCGCTGTCGTCGTGCAAGACTGCGATGACCGGCGGCTGCAATTGTTTGTTGCGGGTCTCCAATTTGGGCTCCAACAACATCAAAGCTGCGAGAAACATCACCAAATAGCGAAAAAAGCCCAAAGGCAGCGTCGCACCCAAGGGCAAGATGCCATCGCGTTCTTGGTAAATGAAAAAGGAAACCGTTGCAGCTACAAGCGAAAACAAGATGACCAAGGCCGTCGAGACACCCTCAGAAAAGCCAAATTGAAGACCCGAGCGAGTGGCCACGGTAGCCACAACCATGCCTGCCACCAACGCGAGCAGCAAGATCAAGCCTAAATTGTATGGAAAGCGGAGACCGCGCATCAGCCAATGTTACTACGAAATTTTCAGATCGATCAAAATAGTTAGTAGGTAGCAGGTAGTCGGTAGCAGTTGCAGCGCTAAACTGCTACCTGCTAATTGCTAACTGCCAATTGCTCACTTACATATACATGCCGCCATTCACGTGAATGGTTTGGCCTGTGATGTAGGTGCTGTTGTCGCTCGCCAAAAAGACGCAGAGGTCTGCTATGTCTTTGACACTGCCGGGGCGCTGCAAAGGAATGCTGTCGAGCCAACGTTTGAGTTCGGCTTCGGGCAGGTGATGCGTCATCTCGGTGGCGATGAAGCCTGGGGCGATGGCGTTTGCGCGGATGCCGCGCGAGCCGAGCTCCTTGGCTGTACTTTGGGTAAAGGCGATCATGCCGGCTTTGGAGGCGGCATAGTTTGCTTGGCCTGCATTGCCCGTCACGCCCACAATGGAGCTGATGTTGATGATGGACCCGCTGCGCTGCTTGAGCATCGGCTTCAAGACCGCCTTGGTCGAGTTGAATGCACTTTTGAGATTGACGCGGATCACGGTGTCAAATTGCTCCTCGGTCATGCGCAGCAGCAAGTTGTCCATGGTGATGCCGGCATTGTTCACGACAACGTCGATCGTGCCGAATGCAGCGACGGTGGCGTCGATGGCGGCTTGTGTGTCCGCGAGCGAGCTCGCGTCGCATGCGATGGCAATGCATTTGACACCAAAGGCCTCAAACTCGGCGATCAATTCAGGTGTGAGGTCGCTTTGACGCAGGTCAGTGATGGCGACGTTGGCACCCTGACGGGCAAATTCGAGGGCGATGCCCTTGCCGATGCCGCGTGATGCGCCGGTGATGTATGCGTTTTTTCCTTCGAGAGCTTTCATTCAGATTTCAATTGGAGGTGCAAAGATAGGAATTTTTGGGTAGGATGGGAGCCATCAGGAAAGGCCGTCACAAGCGAATAGAATGGTTTTTCATTGCCAAGGCTTTCACTTCCTTGCCGCTAAACCAGCTCCTTTTCGACCATTGATTTTGAAATTAAATTTCTGCGACCCTATCTTTGCTTAACATTTTACTTCTAATTATTCAAAAAATGAAAAACCAAGTATTATCCGCCATTCTTTTTGTGGGAGTGGTATTGACCATGCTCACTGGCTGCACAGCCACTAACCGCTCCATGCGTCAGCCATCAGCATTGATGCAGTGGGAAAAAAGCGATTTCACCTATTCACCACAAGTGAGTGCTGAGGCTAGCTCGACCCGTATTTTGATGATTGACTGGGCTAGGCTCCTGAAAAAGGAGACCGGCGACGTTGGCATGGTGAACTTGCCAGTGATTGGTAGCTTGTTGAACGACCCTACCTCTAGCTATGCCTTGTACAAACTCATGAATGACAACCCGGGCTACGACGTGATTTTTTATCCTCAGTACGAGGTCAAGCACTCTTTCCCTGGTCCGCTTGCCTTCATTTATCAAAAAACAACCGCTAAGGTGACCGCTCGCCTCGCCAAGATCAATTGATCCTAAGCTTGCGTGATGATTTAAAAAGGCTGGGAGCGATCTCAGCCTTTTTTCTTTCGACACTTTCTAAACGGGATGCGTAAAGGGCTAGGATTCCTTGCCGGATTCGGGAGCATGGCTTAACTTGCCGATGGATGCAAAATAGCGTTGTCATCATTGGTGCAGGCCCCGGCGGCTTGTATGCAGCCATGCGATTGGCGCAATTGGGAATTCGCAGCCTTGTGTTGGAAAAAGCAACTTTTCCGCGCACCAAAGTCTGCGGCGACATCCTCACCTCCAATGTCTTGCGATCCCTGCATGTCCTTGATCCGGCCATCGTACCCGATCTGATGCGACAGCCTTGGACGATGGAGCTCGGGGCCACGGCATTTGGCTCGGCACACAAGGCTGGTTTTGTAATGCCCTTCCAATCACCCGCCAACCAACGATTGGGGCTGCCTTCCTGCATCACTGCTAGGCGCTTCGACTTTGACGACTACCTTTTTCGCAGGGCTAGCCGCGAACCGCTGATCGACATTCGGCAAGGTTGTGCGGTGGAATCTTTGGAACGGCATGGGAATCAAGGCTATTCCATCCATACCAACCAAGGAGAATTCGAAACGCAATATGTATTGCTCGCGACCGGCTCCAATTCGCCTTTGGCGCGGCAATTGGTTCCCGAGCACAATACACAGCCGCAGCACAGCGCGATCGGCATGCGCATGTATTTTCAGTCTGCCGTCGCGCATTCCCAGGAAAGCTTGTCTGAGTTTTATTTGTTTGACAAACAATTCATGCCCGGCGGATTGTACATTACGCCATTTGCAGATGGTAGCCTAAATGTAAATGCGGTGATGCGCTTGGATGTTTTTCAGAAAACGCGTCCGAAGCTCGCGGATCTCATGCATGGTTACCTGCAAGCGCATCCGCACCTGCGCGCTCGCTTTGCGCATGCCTACGAGGAGGGTGCGCCGGCTGGAAGTTCGCTGTTTTTTGGAACGACCAAGCGCCCATTGAGCGCGGGCAATTGCCTGCTCATCGGCGATGCGGGCGGCCTCACCGACGCCACCAACGCCAACGGCATCGGGCATGCCATGATCAGCGGCGGCATCGCAGCCGAGCATATTCACTTGGCGATTTCGGATGGGCAGACGCTATCAGGTTATGACGCAGCGATCTATGCAAGGCTCAAAAACGCATTGCGCCCCGGCAAAGTCATGAAAGCGCTGTTTGCAAATCCCTTCATGGCAGGCATGTCGGTCTCCCTGCTCAATGCATCCCTCAATCGCTTCAACAGCCGCGCCATCGAGGAACTCGTCTATTCCGCCAATACCACGACGACCCTGCTCAATCCCAAGTTTTATTGGCGGCTATTTGCGAAGGGCTAGGCTGATGGGCTATCAGTCTTGCACCAGCAAAACCTTGAGCGAATAATTTTTCTCGGATTGCTGCACGCGCATGAAATAGATGCCCGCTGCAAATTCATCTGCGTCGATCGTCATTGCAGATCCTGCTGCAATCCATTTGCCCATTTCCTTGCCGGTGGCATCGATCAGCGCCAACGATGCGCCCGCCTGCAATTGTGCAATCCTGATTTCGCCGCGGCTAGGCTGTGGTGCGACCACTGGCGCAAGCGCAGGCATGTCGTGCGCGACGGCCGTCAAGACTGGGTTGGGATGCGAAAACCGGTAGAAAAATTTCCAGATTTCGATGCTGGCGCTGATGTCCATGTTGGTGACGAGGTTGGGGATGGCAAATGGCGCCCCCGGCCACGTATGGCCGCCATTGTGGACTTTGTAATGCGCGACCTCGACATTGTCGGTGCAGCCTGCATACCATTGTGTGGTTACGGTACTCGTTTCCTGCACGACATCGGGGAGGGTATCGAGTACAACCGGCGCTGTGCACCCGTTTTGGTTGCGCCAAAAGCGCAACAAGCTGTCGATGCCAATCGACAGGCTGGTCGTGGTGTAGGGCACCGTCTGATCGTTGGTGCCATGAATCTCCAAAATCGGCATGGGGCGGCTTGCTTGGCAATTGTTGACTTGTGTGGCCGACATGCTGCCGGTGACCGAGGCGATGGCCGCGATACGTGATTCCAGGTCACAGGCCAAGCGGTAGCTCATGAATCCGCCATTGCTCATGCCGCAGCTGTAGACCCGCGTTGGGGCAATATTGTAAGCAGCCATAATCGAATCGATCAGTACCGAGATGAACCCGACATCGTCGACGCCACCGTAGTAGGGTGGTTGAAATGCTGAATTCCAGCTATTGTTGAGGCCGTCGGGGTAGCAAATAATGAATCCTGCGGTATCAGCCACTGCATTCATCCCCGAATAAAACTCTTGTTGCAATGCATTGCTCGTGTAGCCATGCAGATTGAAAACGAGCGGCACGGGATTCGCACCCGTGTAATTTGACGGCAGGTAAAGCCGATAGCTGCGGGTCGTACCGCCAAAACTGAAGCTGTGTACGCTCGTCTGCGCCTGCACCGCTGAAAACGAGAGCAGTACAACCAAGGCCAAGGCCCAGAGTCTATTGAAATTTGAAGATTTTCTCATGGTATTCACATTGCGATCGATCTTGCCAAGTTAGGAAATTGATTGCTATGGCGCTCGTAAATCAGCAAATCCGCTGTTATATGACGATCAGCGGATTTGCAAAGTTGAAGGGGCAAAAAAAATGCTCAGTGGTGGATGCGGTTGCCGTTTTGATCGGTTTCATCCGAGCCGTCATCTGAACCGTCGTCGGAGCCATCTGAGCCATCCGTACCATTGCCGCCCTTGTCGAGCAGCGTGCCTTTGGCGTCAAGTGTGATTTCGCGCAGCTTGCCAGCTTCTTTGATCTCTACTTGATAAGTGGTCGCACCTTTACTGTGTTCTTGCGATTCGGCCTCCATGACTTTGGCGGCAGGAAATGCTGTTTTGAGGCTATTTGCGACCGCTGCTGGCAAATTTGAAAGGGGAATCTCGCGTTCGGTCATGATGTAGTTGCCTTTGGAGTCGTACACAACGGCGATTTCACTGCCTCCATCTGACCATTCAGCTTCATAGCCAGTCGCAGTGGCTTCCCAATTGGCAGCGGTACCGCTTGCAAATCGTTTTTGCAAGTCATCTTTTGCGGCCTTGGGCACTGCAGCGCCTTGGGCGAAACAGCCAATTGCCATGATGAGTGCGATCAAAGTCATTCCTATCGTTTTCATATCCGCTTTCAATGTTGAAGGATGCTGCAATTTCAAAAAGGATTCTCGCTGCATTCACAACGCTCAATCCAATTGTGAAACTCCGCAAATTCTCCCTGAATTCATAATGCCATATGAACAAGGTAGCAGAACACGCATGGCAAATGCTGTCCCGATCGGCTGACATGATTCCCCCCCAAATTGTGATTGTAATCTCCCGCATGTCCTGTTATCTTTGGATTCCAAGCATCGCCGAATCTGATTTTAACGAGTTTCGCTGAAAAGAAGGTGTTTTGCTTTCGCCCTTGCAGGGCTTACGATTGTTTGTGTGCCGCAGACGATGGGCTTTGCCCATCGCTAGGAGCTTGTGCCCTTACAGGGCTTTTGGACGGTCCAATAGCCCTGTAAGGGCACAAGCGGTAGGCTTAGGGCATTGCACACCTCGTACCTAAGCCCTGCAAGATCGAAAGTTGATCGTAATCCATCCAGGTCACACCAGAAACTTCACTATTGCCCGCCAACATTTAAAAATGATCGCCGACCTCAGTTTGCGTGAATATGCTGCTTCCCCTCAAATTCCAAGGTTGATCAGGAGAGATGTGTCTTCAGTATTCCAAATCTTCCAAACTCGGCGCCGCACCCATTTCTACACTGCCCGAAATAAACCAATTCCAGATCAGCTCAAATTCCTCGGGCCAATCTTCGCGCTTGAGGTGCATGATCTGATCCTCAAAATGAAATTGGATTTGGTCTTGGGTGCGGGTCGGATTGGCAAAACGCAGCGGAAAGCTGCGCTTTGGGCTCTCGTGCAAGATGTCGTGGACGGAAATGATTGAAAAGCCATCGTTTACAAAAAAGATCTCCGCAACGCTGCGGCGCAGCTTCACATGCGCCAGCAGATTGCCCAGCAAGAGGGAAACGACGACGGCAATGGCGCTGAAAATGATCATTTCCTTGTTGTTGTACTTCCTGATCACGGCGATCACCATCACGATGAACATCATGACCAAGTAGTAGCGCATCGCATATTCCTGTGTGATGAGCAGGGTGTTTTTGCTGCGCGGATAGTGCGCGCTGCGAAAACTCGCCATTCGGTTATTCCACATAAGCTAGTTCCTCTCTATGACCGAGCAGAAATGCGGCGGTTTCCATTCGCTTTTTACCTTCCAATTGCAGGCTGTCGATACGCAAGCTGCCATCGCCACACTGCACCCAAAGTTCGTTTTTGCCAGACAAAAACAAAGTGCCGGGCTTGCCTTCGATCGTTTGCTCACCTTCGGTGACTTTGAAAATTTTGAGCACCTTGCCGCCGAGCGTCGTCCAAGCAGTCGGGTAGGGGCTGAGCCCACGTACAAAATTGTACAAATCAGCAGCGGGCCGCTGCCAGTCGATGCGGCAGTCTTCCTTGAAAATCTTGGGCGCCGGATGCAGGAATGCACCTTCGTCTTGCGGCTGCGGCTGCACCGTCCCGGCCTGTATGGCCAAAACGGTCTCCAAAACCAGCTCCGCGCCACGCTCCATCATCACATCATGCAGATCGCCTGCCGACCAATCATGGGGAATCTCCACTTCTGTCTTGAGCAGGATGCCACCCGTATCGATCTGCTGATCGATGAAAAACGTGGTCGCCCCCGTTTTGGTCTCCCCGTTGATCACCGCCCAATTGAGCGGTGCTGCGCCGCGGTAGTCGGGCAGCAGGGCTGCATGCAGGTTCAATGTTCCGCGTGTGGGCATGGCCCACACGACCTCGGGCAACATGCGAAAGGCGACCACGACCGCTAGGTCGGGCCGCAGGGCCGCGAAGGCCTCCAAAAAGGCGGGATCCTTGAGCTTTTCTGGCTGCAAAACGGGAATGCCGCGTTGAAGGGCATATTCTTTGACGGGGGAGGGGGTGAGCTGCTGCCCGCGACCGCTCGGGCGGTCGGGCGCGGTCACGACGCCTACGACGTCCAAGCCATGGTCGGCGAGGACGCGCAGCGATGGAATCGCAAATTCGGGAGTGCCCATGAAGACTACGCGCATGCGGCAAATTACGTGCTTGACCTTGGATGGCGCAAGTGCAATTGTTGCGGCGCAGCGAATGAATTCAAATTGACATTTGAATCCACAATTCGTTGTAGGATTAACGGTTTTACTAAGCCTTGGGCTTTTTGCTGTGGCCGATTCCCGCAATGCATCCGCCGATCACAAAAATGATACCGACGATGAGCAGGGGAGATAGTACGATGGTCGCGATGAGCAAAAGCAAGGCCAACCCAGCGCTTCCTGCCAATATGGTTGCGATCAACACGAGTGACCACAAAAAAACCATGAGCAGCCCGAGGACGATGAGCAAGATCGGAATCGGGCGATGGGGCTGAGCAGGATGTAGTTTGGATCGCAAGTCTTTGCCCAATAGTTGCACGGCTGCATCGGCAGACCGTTGAGGGGTGATTTGCAAAATCGTGCTGGGCAGTTGCAATTTAGGCGAATGCCGAGGACGAACGGTGGCAGTTGGCTGCTCTTGCTGCGATTGTGAAGTCGGCTCAATGCCAGCTTGGGCTGCCGTCGCCTCATTTTGGGCTGGCAGCGACTGCATGCTTAGGATGATCAATCCGCAGCAAAAAAGCCAAGATTTGAGGGACAGGGAAATGCGGGCGGCGAGGGAGATGCTTTTCATGTCGGCAATTTGGGAGCACATTTCAATTAGTCAAAATCTGAGTAGAGCAGGTATTTCTTGCGAATAACCTTGAATCGGCCTTGTGCAGGCTGCCAGCTTGCATAGATGTCTTCGACACTCGTGCCCACCTTGAGCTGATTGCGAATGCTGCTGTTGCCTAGCAGGAGATTGAAAGAGGGCTGATAGAACGTTGCATTCACCCCACAATTTTTGGATTCCTCCTCAAAGTTTTTGAGCAAGGAGATGCCCGCCATGAAGAGTTCTTTGCCTTCGACGCGGTTCAGGAACCGGATGCCGTAGCAGGTTTGGTTCATGAACTCGGGACTCACCGATTTGCCGGGCGTGGAGCGTGGGGTAAATTTGAGGTATTCGCCTTGCAATCCGTAGAGATCGAGGTGGGTCGGCGTCTTGACCTGGGCCATCGAGTCGCGCTTGAGCTCGTTAGAAAATCCTTTGTGCCAAGGAGCGCCCAAGACTTCAAACGGATGATCGGTGCCGCGACCCACGCTGGAATTCACGCCCTCAAACCAGCAGAGCATCGGGTAAAGGTAGGCGCTGTATTCCGTGCTGAGGTTGGGGGATGGCGCGATCCAGGGCAGACCGGTCTGCATCCAGCGCATATCGTGCTGATAGCCAGTGCATTTCACGACATCCAAAATGCATTTCTTTCCGCCTGCCAGCCATCCTTCGCCATTGACCATCATCGCATACTCGCCGATCGTCATGCCATGGGTCGTGGGCACGCGGTGCATGCCCACAAATGACTTGTAACTATCCTCCATCACAGGTCCGTCGATATACCAACCGTTGGGATTGGGGCGATCGAGGATCATGACCGGGATTTTTTGTTCGGCGCAGGCCTCCATCACATAACTCATTGTGGAGATATAGGTGTAAAACCGCGCCCCGACATCCTGTATGTCAAACACGACCAAGTCTATCCCCGCCAATTGCTCAGGTTTGGGCTTTTTGGAGTTCCCAAAGAGTGAAACGATGGGGATGCCCGTGCTCGGATCTTTGGAGTTGGAGACGTGCTTGCCAGCATCTTGGTCGCCTCTGAAGCCGTGTTCGGGCGCGAAAACTTTGGCGATTTTGATGCCGCGACTGTGCAAAGTGTCCACGAGGTGCACCGCGCCTGTGCCGATGCTGTCTTGGGCAAATACCAAGCTGGTATTGTTGGCGACGATGGCGATGCGCTTGTGGGTGAGTTGGGAAATGCGGTCGGTGATGAGCACCTCTGCGCCCGTGTGGACCCTGGCCTCGATGCCCGAGGTTACGAGGGTATCGACTTTGGCATTGGGGGGAAGTGTAGGTTTCGGGGCGGGCTTGCAGGCACCGAACCACAACACAGCGAGCGTGAGCAGCATTGTAAACATGGACGAATGAGATAGCGATGGGTTGGCCATGCCGCAAATATACGGTTTAGCAGCCGTCTGCAAGAATTGTGCCCAATCCTTCTTGCGTCTGCTAATTGAACCTCAATTCTGGATTAGGATTATGGCCATCCGTTGAAAAATCAGCCTTGTGCGGGCCTAATCATGGTTTTGATCACGTAGGCACGCGATGCATCGCGTGCCTACGTGATCAAAAACGTGCAGCAAATCTACAGTTCCTTGTTGTGGGGGCACTTTTTGGCATTCTTGCATTCGCAGCCGATTTGCGATTGCGCGACCCTGAACCCGATGCGTGAGCCGGCGCCTTGCTGCGGCCATCCCATGCGCGAGCCGGACATGGCTGCATACTGCATTTCTGCCCAGCTGCCGCCTTTGACGACGCGGTTTTCGATCTCGATGACCGCCATTGCCGCCTCTGAGGGACGCGAAGCTTGCTGAAAATCTTCATGGGCTTGCCTGCCGTCGGTGTTCAGCCTGAACACATCGAGGCACCACTCGGCAACATTGCCGCCCATTTGGTAGAGGCCCTTGGAGTTGGGCGCAAAAGCTTTGACCGGGGCGGTGTACTCGTAGTTGTCACCGATGTAGTCTCCGTGGCCGGTTTTGATATTCGCCCTGAATTGGCCTTTGTCATCCATCACCGATTTACTTTTCCAGGGGAAGTTGAATGAGGTTTCGGGCTGCCCGTCTTCCTCCACAAACTCTCTGGCAGCATATTCCCACTCCATCTCAGTCGGCAAGCGATAGGCTGGGAGCAGGGGCAAGTTTTTGGCAGCACGGCTCTTGTTGGTGATGCGGGTGAGCCACTCGCAATAGGCTTGGGCTTGGTCCCAACTCACGCCGACCACGGGATATTGGTCAAAAGCAGGGTGCCAGAGGTAGTTTTTGACCAAGGGCTCGTTGTAGGAAAATACAAAATCGGTAACCCAGCAACTGGTGTCGGGCAGCAATGCGGTTGCCGATGCTTTTTGCAACAGCGGTTGCCAAGCTTTTTTGATCTTGTCTGCCGAATGGGCATCGAGATTTTTGAGCAGAGCGCGCAGCGTGCGTTGCTCGGCGGGGCTCAACAGCGAATCCACCAAAAAATCGCGGTATTGCTGGGTGGTGACCTCTGTCTCAGCCAAATGAAAGGTTGCAATCGTCACCCGTCGGGTCGGATTGTTCTCAGCAGGCACCTCGCCGATCACCGTTTGCCCCTTGTTGAGCGCGGCATACTGCGCATCGTCGCCAAGCAGCACCATGTAATAATCCTTGATCGCAAATTGGTAGCCACCGCCCATGCGTGCAGTGCTGCCCTCGATGCGTTTCATGACAGGAATATTTTGGGCACCAATGATTTGAGTCGACATGAGCAGCGCCAGCAAAGCAAGGTATTTCATAGGTTCGGACTTTGGAGTTGTAGGGAATACTAAGGCAATATCGTAACACAAGTGATAGTTTGCAAGGTGGTGCAAGCGGCGCTCGCATGCAGGAATAAGCTCGTTGTTATCACTTGGATTTTTTGGCGTTTGAGAGTATTTTTGAGAGACATCTTTGTTCAATCAACTCTGAAATCGTGAGAATCTTTTGAAGCTGCTCACAACTCAAAACGCAACCCACAAACAAACCATGAAATTCCGCAGCCTAATTTTTTCAGTAGTTTCTATCCTGGCCATCATCTATGTTTTAGCAGCATCATTTCAGGAAGGATATGCTCAGCGGAAGAGAGCCAAATCGATTGTTGGAAAGGACTTGTTGAGAATCCGAGCAAAGATCGTAGAGGAAATGAAGTTGGGGAACGGGCTCAGGGTCGACTTTCGCGATAGCCTCAGTCTCAATTCAGATGGACTTTTCCTTTCCCATTGGTACATCCCATTTGAGCAAGAGAGTGATGTCCCCCTTTCCGCAACAGGGTCCTACTATTGGATTGAAAAACTTGACGGTAGCTCAGGAAAGTTATTGTGGATGGACCATTTGGCGGTGCATGGTAGGGTCGGTGGGAGATTGATCTTTGGCGGAATACCGATCACTTCGCGCGACAACGGCCTCTATTCCATCCTTTCCTTCGATGGCGTAGCGTTCAGTGAAATATGCACTACCGACGAGC
>JANPHP010000444.1:0-8505 GCA_031424495.1 Bacteroidota bacterium
GGCCGCCGCTCGCAATTTCCACGCGATTGCCCTACATGCATTCCAATAGCCATCAAAAAACCCCCACCGGAATGCACCGACCGACACAAATCCCCCAACTGGCTTTCCTCAAATACGCAAACATTGGCTTGAGAACGCCCCTGCATCCGCCCAACTTTACATCATCAACAGCGGGGGATGCCGAAAAACCACTGTGCGATCAACTAGAATTATAGAGTAGGCGATTTACCAACTAAAGCCTTGATTCAATGGCAACAGTAACGTTTTGGAACAACAGTGATTTTAAAGGCATGTCTGACACCTTCAATGGTGCACAGCGCAAAAATTACAGCACCTCGCAGGCTTGGGACTCGCTCACAACGGGCGCAAGCACCTGGCTCGTGGTCTGGGACGGCCACGATTACGATGGCAATTACATGAAGATCGACCCCAACACGGGCTGGTACAACGATCTGAAAAAAGCTGGTCGCGGCAGCGACGGCAACTGGAAAAACCAGATCAAAGCCATCATGATCTACGGCAATCAGCCCTCGTGGTGGGGCAGCAGCTCGACCCCTCCCAACAATGACCTGAACCTGCAACCCCATGACTGCGTGTTTTGCACCGGCTCCGAATTCAACGATGACACGGCCGTCTATCCCGCCAATGCATCCGACTCCGATCTCGGCGACAACTATTTTGTAACCAATCCGAGTGTGAAATTGGCTGGCACCATCGGGTCGCTGGCCACGGGTTCTGCAGCTTGGTTGCAAATCTGGAATGGCACCAATTACACAGGCAGCACGCTGCGCGTTTACCCAAGCACAAAGCATCCTGACCTCAACAAAATGCCTCGCCTGCCCGATGGAGACTGGAAAAACCAGATCCAAAGCTTCCAACTGTGGAACGCGATTCCCGATGCCACTTGGAACCTTGGATTTGATGAAAACAAATTCTTTGGCGCCTTTCCTGACGCGGTGCGCCTCAAGGATTCCAGCGGTCCCTACTACCACTACCTGACCCAAGATTGCGGTTACGACATCCGTCTCAACGGCGTCACCTATCCCGATGCGTACACAATGAATCTCGCCTTCAGGGTAGATTATGACCTCACAGGCAAGAACGACAAGGTGACGCTGGACCTGCTGATCAATCTCGACGGCTCATTCAACAGCGTGACATACGAGTATACGCAAGGCGACGCTGTGCAGATCCCGAGCTCGGTGATCAAGGCTGTTGATGTGAGCGCAGAGGTGCTGGGCGCCGTGGGTGCGCTGGAAACTGCGGGCATCTCTGAAGAGGCGGCAAACTCCTTCATTGAGGCATTTGACACCTTTTGCAAGGTCTTCAACAAGATCTCCAATGTACTCTTCAAGCTCTCTGAGAGCAATGATGGCCGCTTTTATATGGTGCCCGTCTGCAGCCATGTGCTGGCACGCGCCCTGAGCGCTGTGACCGTCGCAAATTGATTTTTCCCAACTTTTCACAACATCTAAAAAACGCAAGACAATGAATTTTTCAAGAGATACATTCGCCAACCAATTGAGCGGCTACACGGGCATCAGCGTCACCAAAAGCAATGACAGCCCCGCTTGGCTACCGTTGAACAATACCACGGGCGCCCTCAATACCTATCTGAGTTATTCCAAAGGTGGATTTGGTTACCGCACCTGGAGCCCGGAGACCTCGACCATGCCCACCGACCTCGGCTTGCTGGTTTCCTGCAAGATCGACGTTGAAAATGGCATCGGCGACGACCACATCGTCTTGATGGTAGGTTTCCTCAAGGTCGATGGACAGGCTCCACAGATCAATTTTGTGCAAGCATCGGTGCAGTTTCATGGCGATGATGCCCTCAACATCATGAGCGCACCGATCACAAGCGACCCTAGCGCACCGATCGACCTCGGGCAGGCCATGTATGACTCGATCAACAGTCAGATCATCGCCGACAACTTGGGCACCGACGATACCTCGCAGGCACGCAAAACGATGCCCGACATCGCCCGCGCCAATATCAACTCCATGATCGGCGCGGTCACGGCCTGAGGCAGGCCACGGCAAGGAAAAGCCCGATGGATGCTGCGCTGTCGTGGCAAGAAGACTTGGCTTGCTCATTGAAAAACCGACAATGATGAATGGGGGCGCTGCGCGAGTGGCGCCCCTGCTTTTTTGTATTTTTTTTTTGGGGGGGGTAATGTTGGATCGTATCGTTATCGCATTGTCGTCGCAGGGCACCACGTCCTCGCTGCGTCAGCGGGATGCCCCTTCGACGACGATGCGGCAGCGGTGACAGCGTTGCGCAGCATCGGCCCCCCGCACTATTTTCGTTCCCGATTTTTGATAGGCGGATGAAGTGGCCGTCTCGGGCTGAGGAAACGATGGTAAAACGATCCCCATTCATCAATGGTGAGCATCAATGCCAATATGGGTTCCAAAAAGCGAACATTTCCGACAGCAAACTCCCAATGAAAATGATATACTTGATCCATCTGGAGTGACAACCATTGCCGCGAACCGTCGCGTGCATAGCATTCCAATTCGACATCAAAGGGCAATCGCCGTTTCAATTTGCGCCACATCGCTGTAAATGCTACCGATTCAGCAGCATCCAGCACATATTCTCTGCTGGCAATCTCCATTTCCTGGTGATCAATCACCTCTTGCACGCGCAGTTTTAGGAGCCCCTCCACACGGTACATTTGAAAACATACCAAATTGAAAAAGGTGTGCTTTTCAGTATAAGTGAGCAGCCACTCCTCCCCGATCTCGGGCACAAATGCCATCGCCTCCCGCAGCAATTGATCTCTGAGCGCATATTCTGTGAAGAAAGGATCGTTTTTCATGGCTGGGGGGAATGTAGGACGCTGGATTTTAGGCGCAGTTTTGGATTGTAGTCGCAGGGCATGCCCTGCGACTACGATGCGAATACCAAACAAAAATGCACATGGCCACTCGCAACGCATATTCTGTGAACAAAGGATCGTTTTTCATGGCTGGGTGGAATGCATTAAGGTGAAAGACAGGTTTTGAATCAGCCATGCTTCTCAAATCGCATGTTTCCTGCCCCTGCTTCCAAGTCATGGACAGGCTTCCGTCGCATAGCCCACGTGCCGCTTCCCAACGCGGGATAGGGGATGAATCCCCTCCATATCCAACCCGGCTTGAATTTCCATTCGCCCACAAAAATGCCCATTTCCTCGAGGTACACAGCTTGGTAAGTTACCTTGGGTGGCTTGGCACGGGGATCGATTTTCATGACGCCATCTTGAAAGTAGTGAAAGCTCGGATATTGCTTGACGAATGTGATCACCTTGCCGTCAAAATTGCCCGCTATCGTCGCCGGATCTGGATGCATCCCCAAGCCACCAGTATCAAGTGCAGTTCCCTTGAATTCCTCACCCGTCTGCGCGATCGTCATGTCAAAATGCATGACTCTATTTTGCAAGGCCCCATAAAGCTTGCCCAAAATGATGGATCCCGTCCATTCGCCGTCGAGTTTCATGTCATGGTGGATTTGTGAGGTCAGTCAACTCATTTCAAAACAAGCTTATGTGTATAGCTTGAAGCAGCGGTTTTGATTTCAAGGAAATAGATGCCCCTCGCCAATTCGGATGTATGGAGCACAATGCGGTCGGTCAAGACTTCGCGTGGCGCGTCGACCAATTGCCCCAATTGGTTGCGCACGATGACGACGGCAGACTCCGCATCTGGCAGCTCGATTTGCACAAAATCATTGGCTGGATTGGGTGAAATGTGAATGCCGCCGCCAGACAAAACTGTCACGCTGCGCGTCTCGCCATAGTTGGTCGCGCCGTCCAGCGAGGTCTGCCCGATGCGGTAGTGATTGATCCCTGCGTGGGGATGCGCATCCTGAAAGGCATAATTTTGGCGTCGTTCAGGATGGTTTCCTGCATCGACCGTGCCCAATGCCTCCCAAACCAGTCCATCGGTCGAGCGCTCGACCGTAAAAAAGTCGTTGTTGATCTCGGTTTGCGTCGCCCAATCCAAGGCCACTTGCTGATTTTCTTGCAGGGTGGCTTGAAAATCCAGCCATTCTGCGTCCAAAACGACATTGCAGAGGAAAAGCGAAAACAAAGAGCCATTGGGGGTGCCGCCGATGACAAAGTCTTCGACCGTGAGACTGCTCATGGGAGGTCCTGAAATATTGGTGCCCGACCAACCCGAGACGCCACAATTTGCACAGCCCCGCAAGTCTCCAGCTCCTGTGATCACGGCCATTGGGTCACAGGCATTGTTGGAGCCTGGGCCCGACATGGCGTAGTGTGCACCGTTGATCGTGAGCCTGATTTCTTCGCAATCGGTACCAGTACAACTTGCGCCACTGAAATTAAGCGTCATGCCCGTAACTGGTGGACTGAAGGTGAATGTAAAACTGCCCGGGCCGCTCATGCCGGCCCCAAAATTGTAACCGATGAAAAACGGGCGCGTGACAGCTGGACAATAGCTGCTGTAATTGTCCACTCTACCTGTCGAGGTCACCGTGACGTTGACCGCTCCGACCATCGCAGAGCCTGTGGTATGCAAAACTTGATTGGTACATTGCCCCATCACAAGTGTGTGGGAGAATATCACAATACAAAAGCTCCAATAGAGCCATTTAATTATGCGACGCTTCATAGCTCCAAATTCAGATACATATCCCCTTAAATCCAACGAAAACCACCCCATCCAACCAACTGACTACCCTGCGATTCTCTCCCCAAGGTATGGAAAATATTGGCTCGCATCGCCAAGCCCCAAAATTTTCGAAATCCGCCGGCGGATTTCCGAACGTAGTTGCACCAAAAATTAAAGGCAAGGGAGACCCTTGCCTTTAAAAATAGAAGACTGCAAACCAATTACTTGGCGCACTCCTTGATGAGTTCCTTGACCTTGTCCATAAAGGCCTTGTCATCTTTGTGCTCATTGTCAGTCGCCTTTTCAAACGCTTGGCGTTCCTCCACGAGCTTATCACGGGCAGGGCCTTCTGCCTTGTCAATATCTGCCGTAAGTGCGCACCATTTTTTGGCAACACCCTCAGGGCCGCCGCCACCACAGCCTGTCAAGGCCACGGCCATCAACAAAGCCAATGCAAAAAAGATCTTTTTCATATCTTGGAATTGATTTTGGACAATGAGTTTCAATATTTTGCGAAGGATAAGCAATTTCAGCGAAATATCCATGCGGTGGCTCATTCGCAATCGAAAATCCTCCTGCAAACGACCACGAATTTCAACCGCCCAAGGCAGGCTCGGAATGCGATCTCTCTGTATCTTTGTGCCCTATGCGCGAAAAAATGCTTCGAATGAAACTTACTACAGGATTGGCCATGCTGATCGCTTTGCTGCTTGTCGGCTGCGGTGAAAAGGCACAAGAAGGCGACAAGCCGTCTGCAAATCCAGGCACATCTGGCGTCACAGTTCCCGGCGGCTCACCACTCGATCCCAATACCGCGCAGCAAATTCCCGCCAAGGAAGTTTTAGGAAGCCGCGTCGAGCGCTTCGTGCGCTACCAACCTGAAGACGAGGTCGCCAACTACATCAACAGTCCAGAGGAAATGGACGCCTTCATCGGCAAATCGTCGGCAGCGATGCGTAGGCAGATCGGCGAGCTCACGCCCGAGACCCCAAGCTATGGCACCGTCGTCGTCGGTGTCAATGCCCAAAAAGAATACCGCGTCTGGTACAGCTTCCCCAATGGAGAGCCCAGCAATGCTTTCAAAGGAGCCATCCATGCCGCCATCGCGGAGGTGCCACTGCTCAAAGTCAAAAAGGACCTCGTCGTTTTTGGCATCGCCCTCACCCTCTGGGGATACAAGGAAACGCCTGCACAATCCGCGCAAGTCATCCTGCCCAAAGAATGGGATGATGCCGCCAAAGCATTCTCCACTCCTCAAACTGCAACCAAATTGGCCCAGCTTGCCTGGGATAAGGCGGGAGCTTGACGGAGGAAGGGAGTGGGATTTGGGAATATTAGGTAGAAGGTAGAAGGTAGAAGGTAGTAGTTGTAGCACCCTCCAACTATCAACCCATAAGAGACTGATCACCAAGACCTCCAAACTAAAGCCATTGTCAATTGTCAATTATCAATTGTCAATTGTCAATTTGAAAGCGCATCATATATCAATTGCTGCACTGCTTGCCGAATGCGGTAGGTATTGATTTTGCCGTTGCGGTCATCTGGATAGACGCGGTTGCTGAGAAAGACATAGACGACTTGGTTGCGCGGGTCGGCCCAGGCGCAGGTGCCTGTGAAGCCAAAATGGCCAAAGGTTTCGGGATCGGCGCTGTAGCAACAATAGCCCTTTTCACAATTGGGCGTAGGCCATTGCTTGTCAAATCCTAGGCCGCGCATGCTGCCGGGCTGCCGGCAGATAAACTGCGCCACTGTCTCCGGCTTAAAAAATTGCCTGCCGCCATAAGATCCGCCATTGAGCAGCATCTGCATGATGGTCGCCAGGTCGGTGCTATTGGAAAATATGCCAGCGGGCCCACCGACGCCGCCGAGGAAGGCGACCGTGGGGTCATGTACATCGCCTTGCAGCACCTGCCTGCGCCAAGTCTTGTCTTCGGCAGTCGGCACGATTTCTTCCTTTTCAAACCGCTGCAGCGGATTGTAGCAAATGCGGCGCAAACCCATCGGCTCGTAATAATGGTGGTACACAAACTCTTGCAGCGACTCACCCAAGATGCGCTCCAAGAGTACCTTCATCAGGTACATGCTCAGGTCGCTGTAGTTGTAATTGCCGGGTTGGACGACCCCGATGCGCCGCACAAGATTCCAAACTGTGTCGCGGTAGCTGCTCGCCAAGTACAAGTCCTCGGCGATGCGCACCGTGTGCAAACTGTCGGGAGCTTTGGCGTAAATCTTGTTGCGAATGGAATCCCTTGCATTCACCAACCGAAAAAATCTGTTCAGCACGATGCCGTCAGGCAATCCGGCGGAATGCGTGAGCAATTGCTGTGGCGTGATGTCTTTGATGGTGATGAAGGACGAATCCAAGTCGGGCATGAAGTATTTGAGGGGCTGATCGAGGATCAGCGTGTCTTGTTCCAATGCATTCATGGCCATCAATGTCGTCGCGGCGATCTTGCTCACGGAGGCTATGTCGTAGAGGTTGTCGTTGCGCACCCGCATGGACCGCTCGTAATCATGGTAGCCATAAGATTTCTGCAAAAACACCTTGCCATCCTTGGCCGCAAATACTTGGCATCCAGGGAATACATGCTTCTTGATGGCGTCGTCGATCAATGTGTCGATGCGCAAAATCGCAACCGGATCGATGCCCAAATCCTCGGGCTCGGTGTACTCAAAGCGCAGCTTGTGTGGCAAAACCTTGCCTGTGCCCGCAGGAAATGAGGGTGAGACATCGTCGGGCAGCAAAGCCGTGACCGGAAAAGCCCCCATGAGTGCCTGTCCAGCGAGTTTTGCATTGCGGGCGCGGTCTTCTGAGACGAATGCGAGGCAACTCAAATCCCGCAAATCTTCCAGCGTATTGCGACCTGCCATGTCGACGACTACAAGTTGCGTGGCCCGATCCAAGCGGTGCAAAAAATCCACGATTGGCCGCGCAAGCCTGCCGCTGTCCTGCACCAAGTCTTGGTGCAGGCTCAGCACCACAAAGTCATATTTTTTATACTTCTCGACCTGCTTTGCAAGCGCCAAGGAATCTGACTGCGCGCCGAGCAAAAAATGGTCTATTGCGGCGTAGGCTCCCATGGCCGATTGCAGCTCGGTCATTTGGCCATTGCCATAGGCAACGGTTGCGATTTTCTTGCCGATGATATTGGCGCCTAGCGGCAGGCGGCCCTTGGTGTCGCGCAGCACGACCATGGTCGCCTTGCCGATGGCACGGTCGAGCAGCAGCAGGCTGCGGTAGGGATCGGTTCGGCTTGGCACCTGTGCCACGCGTCGGTCGAGTCCCAGACGAGCCTTGGCGAGGAGCTGTTTGCGCACAGCATCGTCCAAGGCTGGCATTTTCAGGTTGCCAGCCTCGACCGCCTGCACGATGGCGGCGACGGTAGCCGCCGCATCACGTGGCGCAACCAAGACATCGGTTCCAGCGAGCAGATTGGCAAGTACGCCTTCCCTTGGAGACAGGACCAAGCCCTTGAAATCCAATTTATTTCGCAAGAAATAGCCCAATGCCCTGGGTGAAATGTCGATCGGCAAGTCATCGATGGCTGCATAGGTCGCGCCTGTCGCTTGCAGCCACAGGCCGGGCGATTGTTTCAAAAGGCGCTGCAGCGGCATGGCCGCACCAGCATTCAGGCTCACAAAATCATCTGCAAAAGGCGCGCGCCTGCCTTGAGCATGCAGCGCAGGCGCATCTGCCAGGTCCCTGAGCGGACGCATGCAACCTTGCACACCCGCCTCCGCGATGCCTGCCAGCAGCGTGTCGCTCAGGCGCGCGACGACCGCCGGCGCGGCACTGAGCGCATCCGCTGTCCAGCTGCCTTTCTCCGCGACCTTGCCCGCCGAAATCATGCAAACCTGCGCCCCCAAGTAGCGGCATTCACCGCC
>JANPHP010000445.1:0-28400 GCA_031424495.1 Bacteroidota bacterium
CCGGCGAGGACATCGACGCGCTCATGAAGCTCTGCCGTGCCGACATCACCACCCGCAACGAACGCAAATTTGAGAAGCACCTCAAGAATTTTGCCCTCGTGGAGCAAAAGATCATCGAGGTCGAAGAGCGTGACCGTATTCGTAACTGGCAACCGCCGCTCACGGGCGAGATGATCATGGAGATTTTTCGCCTGCCTCCCAGTCGCATGGTCGGAGAGATCAAAAATGCTGTGCGCGAGGCCATCATGGACGGCGTAATTCAAAACGACGAAGCAGCCGCTATCGAATTTGCCCGTGAAGTCGCCATCAAATTGGGGGCTGTAAAATCCGGTGGAAAGTAGGATATTTACCCGAATGAAAAGTCGGCTCATCATGTCACAGCTCTGCATTGCTCCGCTCCGCAAATTTACTTTGTGCGTCCTCTTGCTGTTGCCACTCGCTCTGTGTGCTCAGCGCGGACTCGGTTTTAGGTTTGGGTCGGACGTCAATCACTTTTTTCGTGCACAGCAGCACCCCGTGATCAATGGATCTTGGAGCCAAATGGTTTTTGGTACCTACTACCAAGCTATATTTCAGGATGGCGGCGCCCAAGTCGGCTTGAATTTGCTTTACAAAAACAGCACTGGCAAGGGCTTTCCCAACTTGCCAGTGATCATGCGCGATTGGCGCAATGATCAAAATGTCGGTCTCACTGCCCTTGAATTGGACCTGCGTGTAGGTCCCCGGTTCGGTATCTTCAATCCACGCATCGGCTACGAAATCTTCTATTGCCTCAAGCGTGACGGTTTCCTGGAGCCGGGCGACAGCTCCAGGCTCAACCGTACCTATGCCATGCTACCTTTTGGTTTGGCGATCGAAGGACCGACAGGCTACGGCAGCGTCGGCTTTGGCGTCTTCTACAACATCGGCCTCAACAATGTGATCAAAGCACCAACGCCTGGCCTGCGCGACTACGACGGTAGCAAAATCAGAGGATTTCGTTTCGAGTTCACCCTCCTCTTCAACGCCGGCGAACAAAAAGAAAAACATCCACCCAAAGTATTTGATCCCGAGACTGGCGAAGAGATCAAAATCGAGGAGCGGTAGGGGGATGTTGGACGGAGGTAATGCTCAGGCTGATGAAGAAATTTTGGTTTGCGGATACCAACAAAATCCGAATTTTCCGTTATTTTGGAGTGTAAAGCGACAACCATGGAAAAGTTAGAGGTATCCAAGCACATCGCTGACCATCGAGCTGGTCAGTTAAAGGCGATCTTGTACCTGCTGCAAACCAATTTGGATGAGTTCAAGGACGAAGTGGATCGCAGTTATGAGCTTCTGAAAATCGGCGAAAAGACACCGCTTTCCCAGAAGATCGAGCAGTCGCTTGACAATCCCATCGAATCGATTTTTGGGATGTCGATCGCCATCGATGCGCAGGTGAGAATCATTGTGGACCGCATAGTGCGTGCATTCATCAAGAGCAGAGCCAATTTGATCGAGGCTGCATTCAAGACCAAGCTGCCGACGGCCGACTTGCACTATTGCATCGTACTCAAGAAAGATAGCACACAAAACAGAGCTAAGGTTTTCGAATTTCTCGACCAATACGACCTGATCGATATTTCGGAGAACTATCCAGTGATCTTTCAATTTGTGCCCGTGGAACTCGTTTCCGAGATTGAGGTGCAAGAAGAAATTATCGTAGGAAAATAGTCATGCAGCGATTCCTTGATCAGGCTGCCCACAACCAAGACTTTCACGATTCAATAGATGCCACGTTTCAGGGCAAATACTGCGATTGGAAGAATACTGCGCTTTTCTATGTCGCGATTCATTTGATGAAGGGGCTCGCACATCACCGTGGCATCGATATCGGATCTTCCCATCAGGAAATCGAGAAAAATGTAAATCCTGATCGGCACGGTGCAAAAATGCGCATCTCCAAAGGAGCCTGGAGCGACTACAAGAGCCTTTTTCGTTATTCCCATGCCGCGCGCTACGACGGTTTCAGCAATCCATCTACGTTTCAAACCTTGCGTTCGCTGGAGCACCGCGAATGCACCCTGCACCTCCAAAACCTGAAAAAGTATCTCAAAACGCAAGGACTTCCAATCTGAGCGCTAGTCGACTACGCCTTACACGGAGTATTTCTGTCCCGCATTCCCAAACCAAAACTTCACTATCTTAGCTCTATGAAACACATACCAACATTCCTCCTAGCCCTTGTCGCCTTGCTCACGGGTTGCGCGGCGACTGAGCAAGGGCCCGGCGACAGCCAAAAGACACTCCTAGCCGAGACTGCTGCCCGTTGGGCAGAGCTTTACAACCAGCATAGCTTTGATGTTCTGGAGACACTGTATGCCGATCGTGTCGACTTCAACGGGCGGCAGGTGAGCGCAACCAAAGCGGCACAGGCGATGGATGAATTTTTAAGTGCGGACCAACGCTTCAGGCCCCACTTTGACGACAACTCCTGGGTGCTGGACTCCATGAAAGCCGATATTTATGCAGGTCATATCACTGGCTTGGCCCATTACGACTGGGATCATCAGGACTCGATGGAGATCAGCGTCAATCTTTGGATGCGGCTTCCCGAAAGCGGCTCGCCACAGATCGTTGCACAGTCTGACCAATTGGGTACTGCTCAAACGCAGCTCAAGCGCCATTACCGAGACCGCATCATGGCAGGCCAGGATTTTGACTCTACGGGCGCACCCAATTATTATTTTTGGGAGGAATTGTTGGAAACAGCGGGACCCAAGCTAGGCACAGTCGCCTATTGCACCAAATATGAAGGCAAACGTCTCATCTATGCCCGAGACAAAGGCCAAGCTGGTAAAATGGGCATTTTTGATGAGCAAGGCGAAGCAACCCTTGCTGCCGAATTTGACGACATCGGTGGCATCGGGATCTTCTTGCCCGGAGCCGTGGAAGTGCGCAAAGGAGAAAAATATGGTCTGTTGAAAATCGATGGCACTCGAATCTTGCCCGTCGCCTACGATGCAATATTGCCGGTATTTGATCAGCCCGAAGTCGCTTTATGGGCTTCCAAAGACGGGCAATGGAGTGCCCATGATGCCACGGGGCAAGCAGTGGTCGCCGAGGGCGGCAGTACGCAAGCAGGACCAGATTGGGTCAGTTACATTCGCTCACTACCGCTCAAAGACAAATGGAATCCGCAAAGTCCTTCATTCCAAGGTACATACATCAGCAGTTTTTCTGGGGAGGACAATGAAGAAAGGCTGAATGAAATCGTGATTTTCCGTGCGCCATTCAGCTTGGTCCAACGAGGAGTTTTGCAGGATACGCACCTCAGCAATGATGAATCCGAGCTCGATACCAAAAGCCAACAATCGATCCAGGACGTCTCTCTTTTCCCAGACGGCAACATCCGCTTGTTGTCAGAGATCGAGACCTGGGGCGTAGGCGGCCGCGAAAGCTACCACAATGTGGAAACCGAGTGGGTCGTCTTTGAACCCGAGCTTAAAGACACCGTGCAAAAGCTTTCACTCGTCGTGCGGGAGCTAGAAAGCTATCACGGCTGCGAAATCGGCGCGATCAACATGATCGGCGACAGCCTCCTGCAGGTCACTTCCAGCGGCAACTTGCTGGAATACTGGGAGATGCCCACGTACCGTTATTTTCAAATTCAGTCCAATGCACAACTGAAACCGCTGCTGACCGACCGAGATTTTCCGATGATGTCCGTGCGTTTGATCGATGCCAAATTTTTCCAAGGTTGTTTTGTGGGCACGTCCAAAAATTCAGAAGCTAAGCAATGGCTTTTGAAGCAAGAAGCCGAAACCCGCAAACTGGCCAACGACATTGATCCCAAAGATGAGACTACTGGCTTGGTTGAGCGCAAATCGGTCCACATGCGCGGCAGCGACCTTGATTATCTGGTCAATGAAGTTTATGCCAGCCACGGCTATATTTTCCAGAAGGAAAAGTGGAAAACCTATTATGCCGCAAAAAAATGGTATCAACCCCGCGCTACCGAGGTCGAGTCCCTACTCACCCCCATCGAGCGCGCCAACATCGATTTTGTGCGCAAGATTCAAGGCGAAATGGCCGGTCAGGAAATTCGCTTCACCAAGCCCGAATATTCTCTAGCTGAATATTGGTGAAGCAACTCGGAAACGTCGTATGGTGGCTGTTGTTGCCCGTCACTGCGATCATCGCCGTATGGATCGCCTTGCGCAACTTGGACGCATTCGCCTTGCGCACAGACACGGGTTACCTCACGACCGTGGGAGACATCGGGCATGCAGCATGGTTTCGGGCTGGATTTTTCCTTCATGTCTTCACCGCAATTCCCGTCGTTTTGCTGGGTTGGGGCCAATTCTCGACATGGATGCAGCAGAAGCATCCTCGATGGCATCGCGGCATCGGCAAGGTGTATGTAGGATTGGTCTTGTTTGGCGCCGCACCCGGCGGGCTCGTCTTGGCAATGGGCGCTGCAGGCGGATGGTCGGGCAAGGTCTGTTTCGTGATCATGAGCCTATTATGGGGCTTTTTCACATTGCGTGCATGGCTGCGCATACGTCAGCGCAATATCCACGGGCATCAAGCGGATATGCAGCGATCTTATGCTTTGAGTTTTGCGGCCATTTCACTGCGGATATGGATGTTTCTCATTGGAGGGCTATTTGCGTGGCGAACGCCTGAGGCTTATGCACTTTGCGCTTGGCTGTGTTGGGTGCCTAATTTGGTATTGCTGGAGATTTCGCGGAGAATGAAGAATGGAAAATGAAAGGTTGATTTTGCTTGGTTTTTGCTTGCTCGTCATAAAAACGAACTCGGCGCCGCCTCTATTGCTGGCGCAAATCATACTGTCGCTGCGGCTTGATGCTGGCCCGCAGCTTCCCTAGCCTCCGATTTTCACCATGGCCCGCTTGCTCAGTTGCGCATGCAGCGCTTCCTGATCTTGAAACTCAGGCAGGCCGCCAAGGCGCTCGGCTTTTGCGCCTACTGAGGCAGCGATCAATGGCCTTAGGTCTTCGTCCGCCCTGAAAGCAGCCAACAAATCGGTCTCGGCCTTTGCAAAAAGGCAATTGCGCAGTTTCCCTTCGGCCGTGAGCCGCAGGCGATTGCAACCTTCACAAAACGGCTTCGTCACCGTGCTGATCACAGAAAATGTTCCTTTGAATCCGGGGACACGGTGCGCCTTGGAGGTGCTATGTGGTTTGTCGCTGAGTTTCTCGATCGTGTAGCGTGTGCCGATTTTGGCGAGCATTTCGTCGTAGGAAAAAACCTTTTCCCAGTTCCAGGCATTGCCGTCAAAGGGCATGAACTCGATGAAACGCATGTGCAAATCAGCATTTTCACCGAGCCCCACAAAGTCGATGAGTTCATCTTCATTGAGGTCGCGCATCACGACCATATTCACCTTGACCCTGAATCCGCGATGCAGCGCTTGGTCTATATTGGCTTTGACGAGGGCAAATTGGTCGCGGCGCGTGATGGCGGCAAAGCGCTCGGCATCAAGGGTATCGAGGCTGATATTGAGCGAATGCAGGCCGATCTCCTCAAACACATCGAGAAACTCATGCAGCAAAGTCGCGTTGGTGGTGATCGCCAATTCGACAGGCAGGCTGCCGAGCTTGCGCAAAATCTCGTGTGCATCGCGGCGCAACAGCGGCTCGCCGCCCGTGAGCCTGATTTTGCGCACGCCCGCATCCACAAATACCGACGCGATCCCAAAAATTTCCTCCGCCGACATGAGCTTGCTCGGCGGCAAAAATCGGATGTTTTCGGGCATGCAATAGGTGCAACGCAGGTTGCAGCTGTCCACGAGCGAAATGCGCAAGTAATCATGGCCGCGCCCAAAGGCGTCGGTCAGGATCGGGCTGATGGGCTGCGTGGACATGGAGCGAAGATAGGGAAATGCATCGAGAAACGTGAGTTCAGCGCAGCTAATGGAGAAAGAGCTTGGCCATCGCATCACTGCATTCCCTTAAATTCACACTTGAGGCGATCGTAGGATCGAAATTTTGCTGCGCATTCAATCCCTCGATTTCGCTATTTTTACATCATGAAGAAATTCGCGTTGCCTTTCTTGCTACTCTTCGCATTGTCATCGATTGCCCTGCATGCCCAACCCTTCGGCAAAAAAATCCTCGTTGAGAAGGTCACGAGCGCAGGCTGCCCGAGCTGCCCCAATGGCGACCTCGTGCTCCACAGCTATGTCGACAATGATACCAACCTGATCCCCGTTGCGATCCACGTGAACAACCAAGGCCACGTGGACCGCATGTTTTCGGTCGATGGCGACTCCATACTCGCCGATTACCTCTGGGCCCACCCTACCCTCATGGTCGACCGCTACAAATACAGCGGCAACCAATATGTCGCGGCAACGAGCGGCAACTGGGGCACCATGATTAGCGATCGCAAGGCGCAACCCATGATCGGCACGATCGGCGGTAGTACGACTTACAATCCGGGCGACCGCAGCCTGCAAGTACACCTCGACGGCAGCATATTGTGGGACCTCACTTGGGACTTGCGGGTGAATGCCTATATCGTCGAGAATGGCGTCACGGGCACGGGCCTCGGCTACGACCAACTCAACGGCAACAACAATACCTCTGGACATCCTCTGCAGGGATTGGGCGACCCGATCGTGGGCTATGTCCACAACTGGGTGCTGCGCGACATGCTCGGCGGCCCTTTTGGTGCGCCTGCATTCCCCAATCCGATCCCTACTGGGCATGCTTATAATTATGATTTTACCACGACGCTCGACAGCGCCATCGATGCGGGTCAAGCTTATGTGATCCTCGTTCTGCAGCGTTATTCACCCGATAAATTGCAGCGCGAGGTGCTCAATGTCGCCAAATTGGGGCTCAATGGCGCGATCCTCGCAGGCGTGGATGCACCCGAGCAGCAGCCGCTCATGAGCATCTGGCCCAATCCTGCAGATGAGCACGTGCATGTGCAAGTCGGCGAGTCGGCCAACTGGACCGCCACGGCCTATGACGTCCAAGGAAGGAAACAATTGCAGTCCACCTTCACAGGCGACCGCACCGAAATCAATACTTCGTTGCTCACACCGGGCATCTATTTATTGCGTTTGGATGCTCCCGGCAAAACGGCCGTCACCCAAAAGCTGAGCATACGCTAAGGAATGGCATCCCGCAATCCTGTTCAGACCATCGAGGTGCTGCGCTTCGGCGACCAATCACGCGACAGCAGCGACCTGCTTGCCGTCGAGGAGCCGCTGGAAATCAGGCTGGAATTTGGGCCTGCTACGGATAGGCAGCAGCGCAATATTGCGGTGACGATGCGCACACCGGGCCATGATTTGGAGTTGGCGGCGGGATTTCTGTTTGGCGAGGGCATATTGCGCTCGGCAAGCGACATCCAAAAAATCGATTGGTGCAGCAATGTGCGCAAGCCCGAGGAATATGGCAATGTCGTGAAGGTCGAGCTCGTGCCGGATATTGTGCCCGAGCTGAGCAAATTGGATCGCAATTTTTACATGAGCAGCAGTTGCGGCGTCTGCGGCAAGGCGAGTTTGGAAGCCATCCATATTGCGGGCTGCCCGATCATTCCTGCTGATGGGCGGCGTTTTTCGGCTGATTTCATCCGCAGCCTGCCAGCGATCGCCGACCAAGTACAAACAGTTTTTAAGCATACCGGCGGCATCCATGCTGCAAGTATTTTTGATGCCGAGGGTTCGCTGCGCGTGATCCGCGAAGACATCGGTCGGCACAATGCAGTCGACAAGGCGATCGGCGCAATATTTTTGTCCGGCAATATGGCGTTGCATGACCATGTCTTGCTTGTGAGTGGCCGCGCAGGCTTTGAATTGGTGCAAAAGGCCGTGTTTGCGGGCCTGAGCATGATGGTCGCCATTGGCGCGCCGTCGAGCCTCGCCGTCGACCTTGCGCGGCAGCACGGGCTCACGCTCGTGGGCTTCCTACGCGGGCAACGCTTCAATGTCTACGCAGGCGAAAGCCGGATTTTGGGGGAATAGCATTCCCTAAAAGCCGAGCAACCGTGTAATCCGACACAATATTTGGCCGCAAAAAATCCCCGATCGGCCCATAAATTCGCCAGTTTTAATAAGGAATCCCACGATGAAGCGCATTCTACTTTCGGCCTTGTCATGCCTTGTTTTTGTAGCCGCTCAGGCACAATGGAATCCATTTGGAACAGGTATCAGCAGCAGTGATTATGTGATCGGCATCACTGATTATGAGGGAGATCTGCTTGCCTATACTTTTCCTGGCCCTCAGCCTTATGTCTGGAACGGCAGCGCTTGGACGACTCCCATTCCCCCGGTACCCAACGCGGGGGGCATCCATAAATTGTTGGTCGCCGACAGCGTGCTCTATGCTGCCACCTATGCCACGGGTACCTACAACCAATTTTTCAAGTACCAAAATGGTGCTTGGGTGCAAATGGGGCAAAACTTCAGAAATTGGGGCAGCTCGGCTTGGGCCTCGATCTATGACGCCATCGTTTTTCAAGACACCCTCTACATCTGCGGGGAATTTGCGCGGCATGGCACCGACACCATCAACTATGTCGCCAAGTGGAGCGGCACCACTTGGTTGCCCGTGGGCCGAGGACTCAGCCAAGGCATGCAACCCGCCGCCAATCTCAAATACCCTCACCAAATGCTCATTTTCAACAATGAACTCGTGGTAGTAGGCAATTTTAAAAAGGCTGAGGGCATCAATGTAAATGGCATAGCCCGCTGGAATGGCAGCACTTGGAGTGGCTTTGGCAATGGCTTCGACCGCGTCGCTTATGGCGCAACCGTACACAACAACGAGTTGTATGTCGGTGGCGAATTTACCCTCGCAGACAGCCACGCCGTGCAATGCATCGCAAAATGGGACGGCAATACTTGGCTCGATCCTGGGTTTGGCGTCGGTTATGTAAATCAGCCAGGCCTGAATTTATTTGTCCATACCCTGCTTTCCCATCAAGGGCGGCTCTACATTGTGGGCGGATTCAACCGGGTATTTCAGGGCAACAATAGCCACCTGGGCAGCGGTATTTTTGCATGGGATGGAGCCCTTTTGGATACGATGGACGGCGGAGTGGATACCGATATGGAAGCCATTTATCCTTACCAAACGGGCCTTTTGGTCGGCGGCGGAGCGACCTTAGCGGGCGGCACGGTCGCGGTGGATCATATCGCATATTATGACTTTTTGACGGGCACCTTCGAGCCCTTGGATGTGCAAGGATTGGTCTATCCCACGCAATTTACCGATGGAGTCCATGTGAAGGGAAATTTTGGGCAGGGTGATACGCAACTGCAAATGCAGCTCCTCGACATGCAAGGCCGAATCGTGCATTCTGGGCTGGTTTCACCCTATATGGCGATGCCATCTTTCTCGGCGGGCATGTATATTGTGCAGATTTGGAAGGATGAGGAGATGGTGTACCGCAAGTTGCTGCAGAAGGTGGGGCTGTAGGTCGGCTTAGGCTGAGCATAGTGGGCAGTTGGGAACCGCAGAGGGCGCAGGGGACGCAGGGGACGCAGAGTCAATTTTGTTCTCTAATACATATCGTGCTGCTGATATGAATTTGACCACTTTGCTTGTTTGACTGGGGCACAGAATGAATTGCCGTGCGCTTCAGGGCCCGGAATCGGGGTTATTTCGGGCCGTAGGTTCAAAACCTACGGGAATTGCCTACGGCGATCTGAAGATTCATTCAGTGCTGCGGGCAAGATCGTGCTGGTGGTGAGGCCGTAGCGTGAACGGTACGGTAATTGCCTACGGCGATCTAAAGATTCATTCAGTGTTTATTGTGAGAGGGTGTAAGTCTTCAAATTCATCTCGTACTGCTGATATGAATTTGACCACTTTGCTTGTTTGACTGCGGCGCAGAATGAATTGCCGTGCGCCTCAGGGCCCGGAACCGGGGTTATTTGGGGCTGTAGGTTCAAAACCTATGGGAATTGCCTACGGCGATCTGAAGATTCATCCAGTGTTACTGGTAAGATCGTGCTAGTGGTGAAATTCATCTCCGGAAAGCAGAAATGAATTTCAAAGTTGCTCTGATCACGCAAGCCACACCAAATGAATTGCTGGCTGCTTCAGCTGCCAGATTCAGGGAGAGCAAAAATCCAACAACTATTGCCCCTCCTCCCAAAATTCCTTATCTTGGGACTACAATTTTGAATCTGAAGACCAAGGAAGAGTTTCACCTGCTGATAGATTCGATCGATGACGAACGAGCGCTTCAAGTCTATCTTGAATTGGTGAAAATGATGACCGGAGCCCAAGAGGGCAAGGCCATGAAGGAACTCAGCCCAGAACAACGCGCAGTTTTGATGCTGTCTGATGAAGAAAGCTTCGACGAAACCCAACTGATCGACCACGATACGGTGAATGCCACATTTGGAAAATGGCTTTGAAACTCGTCTGGACAAAATAGGCGATTACATTCTTGAGCATTCGAAAGAGGGTGGATTAAGCCGATTTCTCGAAGCAACGGAAAAAGCAAATCTCAAAGCGCCATTTCTAATTGCTCATTTCTAATCCCCCAAAGCTACCTCCCACCAACTTCCTAAACTCCCACCCTATCTCAAAATCAACTATCTTTATCCCAAACTTGAGGGAAAGACGATGGCAGAATTTAATATCGAAATAGAAACGCCACGCTATGTGCGCTCGGGGGTGCGGCTGCTGCCGCCAGAGAAGTTTCGCAACATCTCACTGACCCAGCCTGAAAACAAGGCCGCCGGACTCAAGGCCGTGAAGGAGTCCTTGGCCCACTTGCAACGCGAGATGGGCCTCGGCAAGGGCCTGCGGCTCGCGGGCAAAATGAACCAACAGGATGGATTTGATTGCTCGGGCTGTGCGTGGCCCGACCCCGAAGACCACCGCAGCAGCCTGGGCGAATACTGCGAAAACGGCATCAAGGCCCTCGCCGAAGAGGCCACCGATGCCAGGGTCGATCCGGCATTTTTCAGGGCGCACGCTGTCGAGGAGCTGAGCCTGTGGCCCGATTACGAACTCGGCAAGGCGGGACGCATCACGCAGCCCATGGTGCTGCGCAAAGGCAAGTCGCATTACGAGCCCATCGAATGGGACGCTGCATTTGCCCTCATCGGTCAGCAACTCAAGGGCCTCGGCAGCCCTAACGAGGCGATATTTTATACATCGGGCCGCACAAGCAACGAGGCGGCATTCATGTACCAACTCCTCGTGCGGGCATTCGGCACCAACAACCTGCCCGATTGCAGCAATATGTGCCATGAGAGCAGCGGCACTGCCCTCAATGCCACCCTCGGCATCGGCAAGGGCAGCGTGAAGCTCGAAGACCTTCACATCGCTGAACTGATCATCGTGATGGGCCAAAACCCCGGCACCAACCATCCGCGCATGCTGAGCGCGCTCAAGACCTGCAAGGACAATGGCGGCACGATCATCGATATTAATCCACTGAAAGAGGCTGGCATGCAGCGATTTGTCGATCCGCAGAGCCCGATGGAAGTGCTCAAGGGCGGTACCCAAATCGCCAACATGCACTTGCCCGTGCGCATCAATGGCGACGTGCCCCTGCTCAAGGGCATTGCCAAAATGCTCTGGGAAATGGAGCAAAAAACCCCGGGAAAGGTCTTTGACATGGACTTCATCGTGGGCAATACGCTTGAATACGAAGCATTTATCGCTGATGCGAAGCAAACTGACATCGATCGTTGCGTGCGGGAAAGTGGCATTCCGAAGGCGGATATGCTGAAGGTAGCCCAACTGATCGCCCGCAAGAAACGCATCATCTTTTGCTGGGCCATGGGCCTCACACAGCACAAAAATGCCGTCGGCAATATTCAGGAAATCGTGAATCTGCTGCTGCTGCGCGGCGCCATCGGCAAGCCGGGCGCGGGCACCTGCCCCGTGCGCGGACACAGCAATGTGCAAGGTGATCGCACGATGGGCATCTATGAGAAGCCCGCCGAGGGCCTGCTCGCGGCACTTGATCATCGCTTTGGCATGCAGTCGCCGCGGGCACATGGCCACGACACGGTCGAGGCCATCCACGCCATGCGCGACGGCAAGGCCAACGTCTTCATCGCGATGGGCGGCAATTTCATTTCGGCCACCCCCGACAGCGAGGCCACGGCGCAAGCCCTGCAAAATTGTGATCTCACGGTGCAGATCAGCACCAAGCTGAACCGCTCCCATGTGATCACAGGCGCGACCGCCCTCATATTGCCCTGCATTGCCCGCTCAGAAACCGACCGCCAAAAGACAGGGATGCAGTTTGTCACCGTCGAGAACTCGATGGGCGTCGTGAGCAAAAGCCAAGGCATCGGCGAGCCTGCATCGCGGTACTTACTCAGCGAACCCGCCATCGTCGCGGGCATCGCCAAGGCGACATTGGCACACTCGATGCACATGAATTGGGACGACATGGCGGCCGACTATGGTGTCGTGCGCGACCATATTGAGGCCGTGATCCCGGGATTTGAGGATTATAACCACCGAATCTTGCATCCCAACGGCTTTTACCTGCCCAATGGACCCCGCGATGGAAAATTTACAACTGCGAGTGGCAAGGCCCACTTCACGGTGAATCCAATTCCAGAAAACAAGCTGGAGCCGGGGCAATATGTGATGATGACGATCCGCACGCACGATCAGTACAACACCACAATTTATGGACTCGACGACCGCTACCGTGGCATCCTCAACGAGCGGCGTGTGATCTTGATGAATACCGAAGACATGCGCACGCTGGGCCTATATTCCCGCGACAAGGTGGACCTTACGAGCCATTTTAGGGGAGAGCAAAGGCATGCCCCCGGATGGATAGTGGTGCCCTACGCGATTCCCAAGGGCTGCATGGCCACATATTTCCCCGAAGCCAATGTGCTCGTGCCCCTCGATAGCGTCGCCGAAAAAAGCAATACGCCAGTCTCCAAATATATTGTGATCACCGTCAAAAAGTCAGTATGAGCAAAATGAGAGCCGAAATGATTGAGCGGATGCGAGCTATTTTCACAGAATTGCAAGGCGCAATTGCTTCAGTGCGCTTGAAAAGGTCCTCACCTACGCAAATGTACAACACAGTCTTTGCGGCTTTTAAATCATCAGCCTCCTTCTCCAAAATTGCATTTGCAGCAGCCACAATCAGTCTTCTCCTGCTCAATACAGTCGCAGCACAGTCCGCCGAACAAGAAGAGGCGCTTGAATTGCTAGAAACTGCTGCCTCTCAGGCGCGCATCACCACGCAAGTGGACACGCCACAACATTGTATTGCATTGTTTTGGTGGAATCGATTGCAATGGGATAGCCTATGGCAGGAAGCCTATGTCTACAGCCCCACCGGCGAACTGCTGGAAACTGTACATGAAGCTTATCAATCCAACGCATTTGTCCCCGAGGCACGCAGCACGGTGACCTACAATGTGCAAGGTGAAATGATCGAGCGCATCGTACAAAATTGGGCATCCAATACCTGGACCAATGCATCACGCACGACGTGGGGTTATGACGCAACAGGCAATGATACCCTAAGCTGGCAATTTTCGTGGCACTTGGCGGTGACAGGCGATTACTGGGATACCATCACAGGCAGCCGCAATCGTCTCCAATATGGGCCCGCCAATCAAATTTCGGAGCGGGAAATCTCTTACTGGTCACCCGGCTTGCCCTTTGGGACTTGGACACGTGCCAGCAAAAACAATTATTTCTTCAATGGTTTGGGCCAATGGGACTCGCTCGTGACATCTTCGCCTGCAGGCCTCAGCTGGGTGCCGATTTCGCGAATGGTGGGCGTGCAGTGGCATGACTATGCACAGCAGCAACGCAGTGCTTATAAAACGCAATATTATCAAGGTACTTGGCTCAACGCCATCCGCAATACCTGCACCTTTACTGGGCTCGACAACCTGTGTTACACAGAGACCTACAATGCCAGTGTCTGGGACACGGCCTACCGTGAATACCAATATTATGATGCCGCCCAAAACCTCACGCAATGGGAAAGACAAGACTACAATGCAGGGCAATGGATGGTGAATAGTGGTGTCGAACATCAATATGTCTATGACGGCTTGGGGCATATCGTGGAGGTGGTCGACCGGATTTGGGATCCCCAAATCGGCTACCTCAACAATGAAAAACGCGTCTATGACGAATTTTTTGTGGTGCAGACGGCAGCACCCAGGCCACAAATCGAAGTAACTGCCTTCCCAAATCCCGTCGTCGATCGGCTACATTTTCGCATGGATCGGCCGGGCCCTGCACACATTACGGTCACCGACATGCAAGGCCTCCTGCGGATGGAGTGCTTTGTGGCGGTGTCGGTTGATGAATTGGAACTACAAATCTCAGACTTGCTGCCCAATGGCAGCTATTGCTACCGCATCAGCACGCGGGTCGGCGAGGCGCAAGGTAAATTCATCTTGTTGCGTCCTTGATAGCCCCGCATTTCATCAAAAAGTACAGTCACCTTCAAAAAATAAATATGCATCGCTCTATCTACATTGTATTGTTTTCATGCTTACTGTTGGCGCATTCCCCAATCACCATTGCACAGCAAAAATTCACGCAGGGCAAGCCCACATTTACGGGTAACAACAAGGTGAGCAACCACCAAGACACGCCCGATCAGTGTTGGGGATTTGCTTGGGTGGACTCAACGGGCTGGGATAGCACGGAAATGTCGACCTTCACTTATTTTATCGACGGCAATGTGCAGGAGGAATTGAAGTCGCAATATGTCAGCAATGCATTTACACTCACCGAGCGCCGCACATATTCATACACCCCTGATGGCAAACTGGAAGACCTGTGGGTATTTCAGCGCAATGGCATCGTTTGGGACTCCTCCATTCATGACCATTATGTCTATGATACACTGGGCAATCAGACGATCTTTTTGGAGCGCATCTGGAACGGAAATTATTGGGATATCGTTGCTGGAGAGCGCAGCGACTTCACCTACCGCAATATCGATCAATTCGAGAGCAAAGTCGGCAGGCAATGGCAACAGTCTGGGCAGCTTTGGCTGATCGTGGACTCCATCCACTACAATTACAACCTCGCAAACGTGCGCACGAGCGATGTACACTTCGGCTACTCTGGTGTGGGTTGGGCGCCAAGCTTTCAGTGGATCGACTATCAATGGCACAATTTCAGTCGCCTGGAGCCCTCCTACGGATTGCGTCAGCGCTTCAATACCAGCTGGGAAGATGAGGAACGCTTTCACGCGACCTTTGGCAATTTTGGCAGCTTTGAGGCCATTTATGAGTCCTATTTGAACGCCGCTTGGGATACCTCCTACAAGGTCGTGGGCACTTATGACGCACATGACCATGCGACGGTGAGTGAGTTTTATGGCTGGCAATCGGGCTGGCAGCTCGCTCTTGGGGAATTGGACTTCTACACCTACGACAGCCTTGGCAATACCCTGGAGCGCATACAGCAATCCTTCAATGGCACAAACTATGTGAATGAGCGCAGGTATGTTTATGGTAGTTTTTTTGTGGGGACTGCGAATCCCATTCTGACGAACCTTTCCGTGCAAGTTTATCCCAACCCGATGGCCGAGGAATTGCATTTCGCCTTGAATCTGACCAAGCCCGCTACCGCACAAGTGCAATTGTGGGACTTGCAAGGCCGCCTGCGAATGCAAAGCAACTCCTATGTGCAGGCTGGCAGTGAGCTGGTGGTGCCGATCACCGAATCGTTGCAAAATGGGACCTATATCTACCGCCTCATTACCCCACAAGGACAGACGAGCGGAAAAATAATCTTGGCAAAGTAATTGGGAATGAAGCAAACTTGTTGGCTTTAGGCCACCCTTTGGTGGCCTAAAGCCCCTTGACTCTAGAAAATCTAGCTTTTTCGACTTTTCTCCTTGGTGATTTTACCATTTGGAGATGGAGGTCTAGCGTCGGAACGCAGCGGCAATAGGTACGGATTATTGCACTATTGGTTTTCGGAGAGATTTGTATTTTCGTCTACTGCTAAGGTTAACATTTTCAAATTTCAATGCTATACGATGTTCGGATTTGATTTTCTTTCACCCTTTACAAAACCAATATGCGTAGGATTCACCTTTTTATGCTGATGCTGTCGCTGACAGGCGGTGCTGCATTCTCCCAAATTGCCCGCAAACCCTTTCATGATCCACGAGCAGGCAGCACTGCGCCCGCTGCGAATAATAAGATCGCTAGCCACTTGGACCTCCCCGAATTGCTCTACGGGTTTGAATGGAACAACTTGGCCTCTGCATGGGACAGTATGGAAATCGTCACTTACACTTATCATCCCAATGGCGACTTTGCGGAAGCCATTTACGATCGGTATGATGGGGTTACGTTTATGCATGATTCGCGGCAAACCAATACCTACGCTGGGCAGACGATCAGGACAACCTCGGAAATATGGACAGGCTCAGCTTGGGAAAACTCCTCCAAGTTTGAAACGACCGACGACAACTTCGGCAATACATTGCTCAACATTTACTGCAGCTGGAATATCAATCAGTGGGACACCCTCGCGGGCGACCGCGTATCTTACCAATACAATCTTGCCAATCAGGTTGTAGAAAGCGTAATCGAATCCTGGAATCAAAATACCCACCAATGGGACACCGGGTATCTCGAGCAATATGCTTGGTCCAATCCAACTGGCTGGGACACCGTAACCTATTCCAATTGGAATGGCAGCGGCTGGGAACTTGCTGAGCGTTTTGTTGACGTCACTTGGTATGATTTTGCGAATTTCCTTCCTTATTACGCACGCAATCAGGTCTATAATGCTCCGCTTTGGGAGGACGTGGAGCGATTTACGGCAACCTACGGCACCAATGGCAGTGGAACCACCTATTCCGAGGATTGGAATGGAGCGACTTGGGATTCTGTCTACAAAGATGTGGTTATCAATGATAGTCATGGCCATCAAGTCAGCTATGAGGGCTACCAATGGAATGCCTCTTGGATGCTCAATTCGGTAAGTTTGACGCAATACACATACGATCTGCAGGACCGTACGATTGAGGAAGTCTATCAGAGTGGCAACCCCAGCCCAGTTGAAAATTATTACCGTATCGTCTATCCATCGTTTTTCACGTCGGCGATTGGGGCGCATTCCATCACAAGTAACGTGACGGCCTACCCCAATCCTTGCACGGATCGTTTGAATTTCAAGGTGGAAAATTCGCAAAACGGCCCGATACAAATCTCAATCTATGACCTGCAAGGGCGCCTGCGCATGCAGACGGTGACCGCAGCTGCGGTCGGGAAAGACATCACACTATCGATTTCTGAGCTTTTGGAGAATGGCAGCTATGTCTACCGCATCGCCACCAAAGACGCGCAAGCGAGCGGCAAGGTCGTGGTGCAGCGGTAGCCTGGGCGGTTTACTTGCTGATCATTCAAATGGGGATGCGCCGATGGTGCATCCCCATTTGCTTGTGGGCTTTTGGTGGCATTCTCCCAGTTCCCACGAAATTTCAATCGCATGACCGGCCGATGCCTTGCCACTTGGCAAGGCCATCTTGCAAACAAGCGTGGGGCATTCGTCTAACCTTCTTGTCGAGAGCAGCAAAGGTATGGAATGCAAAAAGGCTGCGACAGCTCATTTGCGCGAGCAATCTACAATACCATGTGACCACTTGCACAGCACAATAGCATCGCGCCTAAACGAAATTACAAAAACTTAACATACCAAATTTGCTTTTTAGATTTCAAGATACTATATTCGATTTATAGGCGTTTCACAATTCATTCAACAATAAAATCTCACTTTTATGAAGACAACACACGTTTACCTGTGTATGGCATTGCTATGCCTTTTGAGCACCTTTTTGCAGGCCCAACCCTACTATTTTGAGCACACCTATGGCACAAATGTGACGAATACCTCCAACCAAGACTTTGGATACGATGGCCATCGTCGGCATCAAAATTCTGAAGGTTATATGGTGTCTGGAGCGAGCCGTGGTGTACCAACCGATCTCAAAATCGCATTTGCGGTAACCTTTGGCGACGGCAATATCTCGGCTTCCGATTTTGAAAATTACTATGTGGCCCAAGATGCTGGAGGTGTGCAATTGCGTCTCCCTTATAGTTATTGCGCTGAAATCAATGGCAACCAATTTGCACTTGCTGGCGTCTGTGGAGCTACCCCGGGATTTGCGCGATCGATCTATTATGCACAGATTAGCAATACCGGCGCTGTAGTCGGCTCAAGGAGCTATAATTTGGGTTCAAATTTCGGATCCTATACCTTGCGCGAAATGGTAACTGAACCGACGAGAAAATTTGTCTACATCATGGGGGAGGTTTCTCAATTTACCCCTTCAAGAAACCTCATCTATGTAATGAAACTTAAATATGATGGCACTATTCAATGGTCGCAGGTCTATGACCTAGAGACTTCTAGCGCCACTTGGGATTTTGCATTCGATGGAGTCGAACTCCCTGGTGCTGATGAATTTGCACTCGTTGGCTGGACAGCGGATTTGACAGGGAACCATTTTTCAGGTTACATCTTTCGGCTAGACGCAAATACAGGATTGCCATCGTCCCCCAGAATCATGTTGCTAGACAATCAAAACGATGAATTTATGGCGACTTGCGTCGATTGGTCTGATGATACTGGAATCTTTTCCGGTACCGGTGGCTTTATCGTCGGCGGTATAGCAGGCTTACCGGGCGCCAATGAAGCAGCCGCGATTTTGGTCGACAATGACTTTGCCAATCCTTGGGGCATAGGCAATGTTTATACTACTTCAATCAGCAATGGCACGAGCTATGTAATGGACGTCGCCTCTCGCTTTAGCCCCTCTGGAGTTTATGAATATTACATGACTGGAGGAACAGATGCTCCATACTACGGCAGCAAAGATATTGAAACCTGGAGACTAGACGCTGCATCTTTGGGCCTCAATGGCAATACACAATATGCATTCGGGACAAGTGGATATGACGAAGGCCGCGCCATCGACCTCACCTGGGCTGGCGCCGACGGGATGGCCATATTTGGTACGACTGATGCAACCAATGGCCGCAATGATCTTTTGATCATGAATTCTTTTCTCAACGGCGTACTTCCTACTGGATGCAATTGGCAAACCAATCTTCCGAATACGACTAATCTTTTAAGTTTAAGTCAAATTTCAGCGCCAAATCCGCTTTACAACTTATCGTATTATACAGACCAGGTTGCACTTTATGGTCCGATTCTGGACAACCAAATCTGCGGTGCTCCAGATGTCGCTGGCGGCGACAACACCAAAAATGCCGGTCCTAAAACTATGCTTGCCAACGTGATGCGCTTTGTAGGCAATCCAGAGGATGGCTATGCCATTCAGATCGAACAAACAGCCAAGGAAGCCGAACAGCTTCAGGTGACCCTGTGCGATATGGCGGGCCGCGTGCTGAAATCGACACGGTTCCAAGTCCAGCAAGGCGAGAATCAATTCAAATTGAACCTTGCCAATGAGGAATTTACAGCAGGTGTCTATACTGTGCGCTGGACCTCCAGTAGATATGTGGGTGCCGAGAAAATTATCCTGAAATAGGATCTGTTAGCTCAGCGTACGATTCAGTAAGGTTGGCGCCTGCCCTGACCAGCAATGGTTGAGGCAGGCGCTTATCTTTCGGTAGCCACCTGCGCCAAATGATAGATCAAACGCCCCATTTGTCCGTACGAAATGACCGTATGGTAGTTGTGACTAGACAAATGCGAAATCTGAACCCATATTTGTTACATCGCTGCGCAATTACCTGGCGCATCCATTTTTTACACACTCTAAAATCATATTGTATGAGGTAAAAAAATCCTGTCGCTCTCAGGAAAACAACTCATTGGTTTACAACAAGAAACGATCAATGCTCTTGCGTACCTATTGCATTTAATATTGCAGTAAGTGCACAAACCTTTTGACATTATTTATCACTTTAAGAATCAAAAAATGAAAAATCTATTGATGATGGCGGCATGCGTGCTTGCCCTGAATATTAATTGGCTTTTTGGGCAGCAAGAAATGGACTTTGGGTGGACCTCCTCCTCCCCATCGCTCACAAGCTCCCGCCAATACAGGTGTGGCACGGGAAATGGCACAGTAACCCTAACCACCAATTTCAACCATCAAGCTGCTACTGCTACCAATCCTGGAGACCCAGCAACAAATGGTGTTCAAATTCCATTGTTGATTAATCAATCGTCAAACGATTTTACGGTTACGCTCACCTTTGTGCCGCCAGTATCCAATCCTAGGATTCGGGTTATTGATATAGATTATGAGAGTGGCATTGCAAAGGAGAGCCTTCACGTATTTTTGCCCGTTCCAACTACGGTTACCACAGTCCATGGCTCCTTCTCCAGCACTAACCCCCTGATTCCTTCGCACGACGCTTCTAGCTGTTGGTTGGAATACAATGGATCCAATATTTCTTCTATCTCGTTCGATTATTGGCGCACCAACAGTACCTATGCCATGCTATTGGACTCGATGACTTTTGACTGTAATACTTGTTTTGCAGATATTGATCCGGCTTTCACACATATTACATCTCCTATCTTAAATATCACGAATACACCTTCAGGGGTTAGAACCTGGGATGGCAAATATTATGTCGACAGGAACGTAACGGTGGACGGCATTACGCTCGATGTTACCGGAACTGATGTTGTGTTTGCCCCTTGTACCCGTATCACCTTGATCAATGGCGCACAACTAAGAGCCAATAATTCAACTTTCCGTCCTTGCAATCCAAACGATTGTTGGGATGGAATCTACTTTACCTCTACAGGCGCACTTCATTCCTCAGCGGTAGTCAATGAGTGTGTTTTCAAGAATGCAATCGATGCGCTAAGATTTGAGGATTCCTTTGATGCGAACAAGACGGCTAGGTACAGTGCCCGAATTACAACCAATAGTTTCATAGACTGCTGGAAAGGGATCTACGTAACTGGCCCTGGCCTGAAGGAGTTTCAGGAAGGCATCACAGGCAATACTTTCACGATAGACAATCGCAATATTGCTTGGCAACTTCGGGACGTCGCAGGCGTTTGCCAACCCTTTAGTTCTACGAATTTCACTGGCATCAGCGCAGCGAATACGACCTTCAGTGGGCAGATTTCACAAAATGACTTCATCAATACGAGTGATTTGCAACCTTCCAATTTGCTTGGGATACTTTGGAACAGTTGTAAGGGCAGAATTTCGCTCAACAACTTTACCAACAACCAAAGAGCAATGCAGTTGAATCGGTGCCAGGTAACCTCTGTCGAAAACAACAGGATTGAATTGACACAATTCTATGAACCCTACATTACTCAAATCTTGGTTGAAAAGGGAAACAATGTATGGGTAACAGGCAATCACCTGAGCAACACCACTGAAACTGACAGGTATAATCCCGCCGGTGCCGCAATCACTATGGAAAGCTGCGAAGTGGTGAACGTCAAGGAGAATCAGGTCGACGGATTTGGCAACGGAATCCAATTTTTTGAAACCTATAACTCTGCGATCACCGAGAATATCCTCACAAATTGCAATGTGGTTGGGATTATGGTCGATGGGGGAGCGCATGACTCGGTAAGCTGCAATCAAGTCAAGATGCACCTTACTCCCAACGATCTTGTAGTAAATGCAGGTATTTACTATCTGCATACGATTGATGAAGCACCCTCGATGAGTATCAAAGGCAACTGTATTACTGACGCCTCGTTCGCAATCGCATTAGATAATGCGACAGGGACAGTATACCGCATTCCGCGTTTGCACAACAACTACCTCTATAACTATACAATTTATGGAGTATTTTCATCCCGATTTGATGGCGACCAAGGATCGGGCATTGCCAACTCGTCACAGGCGGCACGCAACACCTTTTCAAGCAACAATTTTGGGGGTGGTGCAATCGATATTGAGACCAATGGCGAGACGCAGACTTGGTATGGAAATTTCGGAATCAATGCTGTAAGTGCGGGTGTTACGCTTGTAGGTTCGGGTGCCTACCAAAGCATCGCAAGCTGTGGTTTGCAGATCGGTGGCACAAACAGCTCGATTGGAGTTGGCGAAATTTGCGATTTCTTTTCATACGAATTTGAGGGAGGTAATAGAATGCTGCGCAACAGCGACTTCTCAGAGTTCCAAAGCGACAAATACGGCAACCAACGTGCACACATGGCGGTGGGCATGCTGCTGGGATTGCTTGATGACGATGAGACACAGGCTGCGGCAAATTTCAAATCATGGATCGATGGCAGCACCCAATTTACCACTCTCGACAAGGCGTGGGTCGACTACAACTATTTGGTTGCTACCGACCAAACGGATGCTGCTCTGAATGCCCTTGCCACACTGGAAGGGTTAGACGCCTACTACCGTGACTTTGCGGTGATTGCACGCCTCAGACAGAAGCTTGCCCAAGAAGGGCGCGACTATTCTGAATTTACTGCCGACGAAATTGGTCAGCTTGAAGCTATCGATGACGCACGCTTCGCATGGGCAGACGATGCACGCGACCTACTCCATTTTGGGTTCAATACCTACCCGCACATCTTGAAGCCGATACCCACCATCACGCTGGACGAGAATATGCAACAACGCATTTTGGATGCAAATGCAGAAAGTCTAACCATATTCCCCAACCCGGCATCTTCTCAAGTCACCATTGAGTATGTACTCAAAAACGTGAATGGCGCTACTATCAAAATCTATGATATCACAGGCAGGGTGGTTTACCAAATGAACTTGGAAGCCGATCTCTCGCACACTACGCTCGACATCTCAGCATTGAACGCTGGCATCTATTTGGTTTCGCTATCCAATGTGGACGGCCACGTGAAGACTGCCAAATTGCAAGTGCAATAAGGCTGTGCTTTCCATCCCAGCTGCTTTGAGAGATGCAATCTGTTTTTTCAACATAGTTCAGTAAGCTTGGCGCCTGCCCTGACCAGCAATGGTTGGGGCAGGCCTTTTTTTCCGACCTGACGTGATCAGGCCCATGAAATTGCATGCGATGCCTGAACCTACTCAAGCAGGAAAGGCGATCACCCTCAGCTGCAACATTACCTTAACTTTTTGTTAACTTCATGCCCATGAAAATGGCCACCAAGGTTTTGCTGCTCACGCTCACGCTGCTTTTTCATTTTGCGCCCTCTGCGCTCGCGCAGTGCAACGGCGACCCGGCCTTGTGCAGCAAGCGATTCGACGAGGTATGTTATGCCACGACGCACAATGCTTTCAATTACCAGGGCGCATTCCTTTTTCCGAATCAAAGCTTTGACATCACGCGACAAATGCAAGACGGCGTGCGCGCACTCATGCTCGATGTCTATTGGTACAACAATCGCCCCACGGTCTATCACAGCAGTAACTTTCTGGGCAATCAGCCGCTCAGCAACCTCTTGACAGGGATCAAGACTTTTCTGGACAGCAACCCCGACGAGGTCGTAAGCATCATTTTCGAATGTTACATCACAGCATCGCAGATGAATGATGTCTTTACGCAATCTGGGCTCCTCTCCTACGTTCACGCGCAGCCACAAGGCAGCGCATGGCCTACACTCGCAGACATGATTGCCACCAATCGCCGCCTCGTCGTCTTTACGGACGCCACCGACGGTCAAGCCTATCCGTGGTACCACCATGTTTGGGATTATGCGGTGGAGACTGATTACACAGCTTACAGCCGTAGCGACTTCTCTTGTGCCTACAACCGGGGCGACAGCACCAATAGCCTCTTCATTCTCAATCACTTCGTCACGCAACCCTCCCTTGGATATGGGCTCATCGACAGCGCTGCCGCGGTCAATGCAAACCCCTACTTCACCAGCCGCGCCATGGGCTGCTGGGCCGCCACTGGCAAGTTGCCCAACTTCTTGACCGTCGATTTTTATGAGCAAGGCGATGTGATGGCGACGCGGGATGCGCTGAATGCAGGATTTGTGTCTGGAATCTCACCTGCTCCGCAGTCAGAATTCCAATTGTATCCCAACCCAACCACTGGCTCTTTGCATCTCCAACGCGCGAAGGCCGAGCCATGCACAATCACCGTCACCGATAGCAAAGGCAGCATGCTGCAAACTTGGCAGATAGAGGGCTATGATGCGGATATTACGCTGCCCACCAACATGCCCAATGGCCTGTATACCTGCTCCTTGCAATCTGAGACGATACATAGCCATCGCAAGATTATACTCTTGCGATGAGCCAATTCCCCATCAAAAAAAATAGCGGTTGCTCCAGAGGAACAACCGCTATTTTTTTGAAAGACAAATCGCTTAGCGCCGAATTTCCAGATTGAAATTCTTGTGCATGCCGCCCGTTTCCACCGACAAGATGTAGAGGCCAGCAGGTTGCTCACCCAGGTCCAGTACTGTATTGCCAGATTCGACTTCGCCAGCACGCAACACTTGGCCCATCAGGTTGAAGACTTGGAAATGCACTGCATCGGCATGTTCACCCACAAATAGATGAAAGTTGCCGTCTGAAGGATTGGGGTAGACCTTGACGGCCACCTGAAAACCACCAGTGACTGCGTTGCAAATCGAGACATTGATTGTGTCTGAGGCTGAGCCTTGGCAGCCGTTGCCATCGGTATAGGTATAGGTGATCTGAAATGTGCCAGCGCCAGCAGTGCTCGGCGAAAACATGCCCGCAGTCACAAAGTATCCGCTATAAACACCACCCGTGGGCCTGCCAACGAATGGAAGCCCAAATCGGCAACCGACCCATCCTAGCGCGCCATCAATATCCTGCCGTGTTTTGCCCTGTGCAAATAATTCCGATTTCTGTTTCCTTGCGATGAGCCACAGTAAAAAGGAGCGACTTCCGCTACTTGCAAAGGCTATTGTAAAGGGCGATGGCTTCCATGAAATTTAGTTCATCCTTTGTGATGTTTCCCCATCGCTTGTCCCAGACCCACATGCGAGGCGAAGCGAAATTCTCAATCTTTTCGAGCGAACCCTTGAAAGCATTGGCAAATTCCGGGCATTGAGATAGGAATGGTTGGATGTATTCGTTGCAATCCTTTTTGCTATTAGCCTTGTAGTACTTGCCATCGGGCATTTTAAGAAAGAATCGATATTGACCGGTCAGTCCATGCTCTCTGACAACTGGAACATCTTTTTTCAACACTGCAGAATATACCATCAAAGTATCGAACCAGATATTTTGGCTTAGATATACCTTCAGTTTTCCGTCGACTTCCCGTTTGTCGTATCGGTAATTATTACCACCCTGATCGGGCATGAAAGGATTCTTATCGAAGAAAACCCCGTCAATATGGAATGACAAAACATCAGGCACATCTTTTCGCGTGAGTTCAACCTTATTTCCTTGAAAGTCAGTGTAAGCGATTTCGATAATCTCACGAACGCCGAATTGGCTGTATTTCAAGTTGTTACAAAAGGTTGTGTCACTCCCGACAACAAAAAAATCGCCTTCTGACTGGCTGTAGGCTTGAATGGAGAACGCAACTGACGCTGCACAAAAAACAATCAAATTCTTCAAGTTCATGTTTCGTACGATTTACACTTCAAAATAGTAAGCTTTCCCCAATAGTGTGCACCACTAAACCTGAAAATTAAGGTGGATTGATTTTCAAATTGATCCTTCAAAGATACGGGTATTTCTTGATTAAAGAACGTAGTTGTCCATAGGCTGGCTAACTTTGCCATGCCTGCCGAAGCGCTGGGCCACGCACTCTCATCAAAAAAATAGCGGTTGCTCCGGAGGAACAACCGCTATTTTTTTGAAATACAAATCGCTTAGCGCCGAATTTCCAGATTAAAATTCTTGTGCATGCCGCCAGTTTCCACCGACAGGATGTAGAGGCCAGCGGGTTGATCACCCAAGTCCAATACCGTATTGCCAGATTCGACTTCGCCAGCACGCAGCACTTGGCCCATCAGGTTGAAGACTTGGAAATGCACTGCATCGGCATGTTCACCCACAAATAGATGAAAGTTGCCGTCTGAAGGATTGGGGTAGACCTTCACGGCCACCTGAAAACCACCAGTGACAGCGTTGCAAATTGAGACATTGATCGTGTCTGAGGCAGAGGCTTGGCAGCCGTTGCCATCGGTATAGGTATAGGTAATCTGAAATGTGCCAGCGCCAGCAGTGCTGGGCGAAAACATGCCCGCATTCACAGAAGGTCCACTGTAGACGCCGCCGCTTGGTGTACCAAAGGTGAGCGCCAAGTCGGGATCGGTGTTGCAGATGTCGGTAGTCGGCAGTACAAATGTCACCACAGGTGCAGGATGCACGAACACCTCATATCCAGCAGATGAGCTGCAGCCATGCAAGGTGTCATAGCCGATGATGGTGTATTGCGTTGTCGTGTCGGGACCTGCCTGCACGATCGGTCCTGTCGAGTCACTGAGGGTAGCTGCAGGTGACCAGGCATAAGTATCGGCACCACTTACGCTCAGTTGGATCGAATCGCCAAAGCATAAGTGCAGGGGCCCTAGAACCACGTTCAAAACGACATTCACGACATCGACTTGCACGGTGGCGTCTGCCGAGCAGCCCGAGGCTGTGTCGGTGGCGGTAAGTACATAGGCGGTGCTCAAGCTTGGAGAAGCATTGGTGACTGGTCCTACCGTCGTGGATAGACCTGTACCAGGTCCCCAAGAATAGGCATCGGCATTGCCGTTGGCGACGAGCTGTACGGTGTCGCCGCCGCAAATCAGCGTCGAGTCAATGTTTAGGGTAAAGCTAGGCGTGCCATTGCTGACAAAAATGCTGTCGTTGCCGACGCAGCCTGCAGCATCAGTAACCGTCAATACATAATATCCTACGCTCCCGAGTGTGACGGTGGTGATACAAGTGGTGGAGTCACTCAGACCAGCACCATTGGTCCACATGCAAGTGGTGGGGCCAGAGGCGCCCACGACCAACGGGGAGAGTACCTGTTGATCGCCTGTGCAACCTGCGGGATCAGCAACCGTCACAGAAAATGCGCCCGGCGCACCGATGGAGGCGGTAGGGGCAGGACTCACGCTCTGCTTGGTAAAATACCACAAGTCAGGATAGCCATAGTGGTAATTGGTAAGGGTATTTGTCGGGAATGTATTTTCCGTGCAGCTATTACAATAGCGCATATCTAGGTAGGTGAGGTGCTGTCCAATTTGCGAGCTCGTTCCAAAATAGTAGCCATCGCTCGCTCCTTGGTAGAGCTCGAGCACATATTGTGTGCTTTGCGTGAGCCAGATGGGCGATGGTAGGTTGCCATAACTGTAGACAGCGGCAGGACCTCCAACTTGGATCTGATTCACAATCGCCTGTGTGGCAAAGTTGAACAGGGTAATGAACCGAGTGGTACCCGTCGGCTCACGCTTCCCGAAGCTGGTGACGAGCAGGTCTTGTGTAGGTGCAAACCTGAAACCTCGCTGGCTCAGGGTCGCACCGCCTGCGCCGCCAGAGGCTACGCTATCGGTCGCAGAGTGCGGGCCGACAAAGGTGCCGGCCACCGCAGAGGTTGAGGTAGCCAAGGTATTTCCATAGAACATAGAAACGCTTGTGCTACCATTGGCTGGGATCGACGGAACCTTGACCCAAATGATGGTAGAGTCATCGTTCATCGGACCTTCGATCCAAAAGTTGAGCAAGGTGGTGCCCATGCAGTCGGTTCCAAAACGAATGTCGGCACCGCTGGGCTGCATGCGTCCAGCTGTGATTTCCGCTTGTGTGTTGAAATAAAACTTGACTTGGTAGTCGGTAAGGGTGGCGCCAGAGTGCTCAGTGAAGGTAATGGGTCTCACCTGAGACCAGCCAGAGGGTTGCGCAAACAGCGAAGTAGAGAACGACAAGATGCAAAGAAAGCTCAGAAAGTAAATTTTTCTCATAATTATTCTCATTGAATAGATCAAATTGACCTAAGCAATATCGAAAAAATTATTGCTTTCGCCAATATTCCCCGCGACATTACAGATTATGTTTACAAAATATTCACGCAGATTGCTGACGATCAGCATTCCCCTTGAAACGAACTTGATGATGAATATTGAGTGAACCTTGCCGACAAAGCCCTTCTGGTAAACAAAGGATGACCACATTCTGCATTGTAGGCTCCATTGGCCTCGCTGGACTTACGGTTTCTTGTGGAGTCCCGTTTGTGAGAATGGTAGCCTGAATTCTGATTGCCCACGCCGATCCCGAAGCAGGATGCTCAATTCTTAATTCCGCTACCTATTTTTGCGCGTACAAGTTCTCGCATGAAATTCCACCGACTCCTCTTCGCCGCGCTACTACTCATCCCGATGGCGGCGACTGCCCAATGCAACGGCGACACCGCACTGTGCAACCGCCGATTTGACGAGGTCTGCTTTCTCTACACGCACAACAGCTACAATGTGCGCGGCGAGCATCGCCTGCCCAACCAAAATTTGCCGATCGCCGGGCAGCTCGAGCTCGGCGTGCGCGGACTTATGCTCGATGTGTATGCACATGGTGACAAGCTGATGCTCTAC
>JANPHP010000446.1:0-33710 GCA_031424495.1 Bacteroidota bacterium
TGAAAAATGGAAGCTTCCCCCAACGCAATTTGAATGATCAACAATGGGCGAATTCTCCCAACGCTTCTAGCAATCCAAAATGTAAGGCCTAGTACAACGATCACAAAGGCCATCCATTTCCCTAGCAATCCTGAATGCAAACAAAACCCGCCATCCCTAGCTCCCCCGATAAGTCGAATATCCAAACGGATTCAGCAACAAGGGAACATGGTAATGCGAAGCATCCGAAACATCAAATACGATCAAAACAAACGGATAAAAAGCCTTGCGTCCGCCGTCTAAAAAATATTCCTCGACTTCAAATACCAAGCGGTAGGTGCCGATCGGTAATGGATCATTGCTGGGCAACAGATTCGGGACGCGACCGTCGCTGTTGGTGATGCCACTTGCGAGGATTTCCCACTGGAAATCAGCGTCTGTCGTCTCCAAACGCACGAGCACACCCGCTGCAGGTTTGCCCAATGACGTGTCCAAAATATGTGTGGTAATCTGACTCATGCGTTCAATAATTTTTCCAGACGGATGATGGTAATTTTCATTTGCTCGGCCATCGCAATTTTCATTTCATCGGCTGCCGAATTGGGCAAGCGCTCCTGCAACAATGCAAGCATTTCAGCCGCGCTTTTGCCGGTCGCGCAGACGATAAATATGTAGCCAAATTTTTCCTCGTAGGCGACATTGCCATCGGCAAGGGCTTGCAAAACGGCTAGACTCGCCTCGCGCACGCTAGCTTGCTCCCCCGATGCCCAAGTGCTGGTGCTGGCAAATTTTTTCTCCAATTCTGCGGTCCCGCCGATCTTGGGATGATGGGTAAATGCCTCTAATCCATCGACTTCCGAGCATTCAGCCCAATAGGCATACGCCTTCGCAAAAAGTGCTTCGGCATCTGCAAAGGGCCGCCCGGCCACCATTTTTTGCACCCAGGTCGACGAGCCGCAGCATTTGGTGAATGCTTCGGTGGCGATTTCAGGAGCGAGCGAATTGATTTCTTGGAGTGTCATATTTTATTTCACGATCCGGCCAAACAAACGCAATCTGCTGATGCCGCCATCGGGATATATTTTCATCCGCACGTGCGTATACGGCCCATGAGCGGTCAATTCTGATTTGAAATTGTGCTCATGGTCGGCATTTAATTTCACTTGCGGCAAAAATTCCGTCCAAGTTGCTGATTCCCAATCTGCACTAGCCGCAATAGTACAGCCTTCCAAGGAGCACCGGTCGGGATAATTTCCCTTGAAGTGGCAGGTATCGACGAGCACGCTGTCGATCAAGCCTTGATGACCGAGTTGCAACACAACCCAATCGACATTGCCCGGCGTGCGATTGCGCTTGGTTTCCCAGCCGTCACCCATGTTCACGCCACGGTTGGGCATAATGAGATTGTCTTTGCTGCTGAAAAACATGTCATTGCAAGCCAATACTTTAGCACCATTTTTGGCGGATGCGAGGTCGACCGTTTCATCCGCAGACACCACCGTCCAATCCTTGAAAACCTCACCATAAACCTTGAGCCTTGCAACGCCACCGTCAGGATAAATATGCAATTTCAAATGTGTCCAGACACGAACGTCGTCGATGGCATAATAATGCTGACTGCCGGGATTCAATGGCGATTTGGGCAAAATCTCAGTCCAGATTTCATCCTTGTGCAATTCCTCCAGCAATATGCCCTCGGGAGCATTGAGGGCCTCCATCGAGGCATGCGGCGGATGATTGCCCAAAAAGTAATTGGTATCAATGTCCACGCCATGGATCACACCGGGCGCACCGAGCGCCAAAATGAGCCAATCATGGCCCGGCACACGCTTGCGACGGCTTTCCCAGCCGTCCATCCACTTGCCGCGATCGGTATATTTATCATGGATAAAAATACCGCGCCCCGGCTTGAGCAGATTTTCCTTTTCGGCAAAAAAGTCGTCGGTGGCATAGAGCGCAATTGCGCCCAATTTCTCGGCCGCAAGGTTCAATAGCTGTGCCCAAGCGGGCGCATCGGCGGCGATATCTTCGTTGATTTTCATGTCGTTTTTCTCAAAATGATGTTTCCACAGCCCAAATTGGGAAAATTCCCTTGATCATACACGATTTTTCCGCCGACGATCGTCTGCAGCACGCGCCCACGCAGGTTCATGCGGGCGTAAGGGCTGAAGGGATGGCGGTGTTGGATGTCGGAATGCGCGGTGAGGCAATCCTGATCGGGATTCCAGACCACCAAATCGGCGTCGTAGCCTGCGGCTATCTTGCCTTTGGAATCGCCCAGCCCGAGGAACTCGGCGACATTGCTGCTCATCCATTTGCCGATATTGGCGATGCCAAATCCGCGTTTTTCGGCTTCAGTCCAGGTGGCAGGCAGGGAAAATTGCAGCGAAGCGATGCCGCCCCAAGCTTCGCGGAAACGGCCATCTCCCATCCCCTTGAGGTCGGGCGTAGCGGGCGAATGGTCAGTCACGACCATGGAAATGAGGCCAGCGCGCAGCGCCTCCCAAAGCAGCTCGTTGTTCGCGCGCTCGCGGATCGGCGGCGCGCACTTGTAAAGTGTCTCGCCGTCGGCAATTTCCTCGGCCGCAAAGACCAGGTAATGCGGGCAAGTCTCGACCGTGAGCGGCAAGCCCTCACCCACGGCAGCCTGCAACATCGGCACGGCCTCCGCAGAACTCAAATGCACAATATGGGTCTTGCAGCGAAATTCGCGGCACAATTTAATCATCAATTCCACCGCTGCATTTTCCCAATGTTTGGGGCGCGAACGCAACCAAGCATCGTGGGAGCGCGGGAATTCGTCCATCAAAGTGGCTTCGGGATGGTCGGAAACGAGCTCTGCATGCACCAGAAGCGGTACGCCATATTGCGCGATGATCGGCATGCCAGCCCGCAAGTCGCGTTCCTCTACATTCGGAAACTCATCGATACCCGAATGGCTCAAAAATGCCTTGATGCCCAGCACGCCAGCCTCCAAAAGCGGCGCAAGATCAGCGGTATTCCCAGGAATGATGCCGCCATAAAAGCCGCAATTCACCGCCAATTTGCCTACTGCCGCTGCCAATTTGGACTGGAAAGCCGCCAAAGTCGTCGTCACCGGACTCGCATTCAAAGGCATATCCACCAAAGTCGTGATGCCGCCTGCAGCAGCCGCCCTAGTCGCGGTCTCAAATCCCTCCCACTCCGTGCGCCCAGGTTCATTGATATGCACGTGCGAATCGATCAGCCCAGCCATTAAGACAAGATCCCCAAGCTCCACAATCGCTTCGCCTACCGGCGCAACATGCGAAACGGAAACGATTTTGCCATCAGCCACCAAAACCCAAGCCTCCCTAACTCCATCGGGCAATACCACGCGGGTCGAGTGCAATATGAAATTATTTAGTTCCATTTGACAATTAGAAATGAGAAATTAGGAATTAGGAATTAGAAATGAGGAATTAGAAATCCCGCATCGGGATCGCCGCTGACAATTAGCAATGAACTCTCCACCTATCCAGTCCCGCCAACTTTGAACTTTGAACTCTGAACGCTGAACTTTGAACTCTGAACTCTGAACTCTGAACTCTGAACTAATAGCCCCGCCAAACCAGCAACGCAATTTTCAATTCTCAATTCTCAATTCAAATTGGCTCCTTGCGCAATCCACCTTCCGATCAATTCACGCTCCTCATCCGTCATCTGCGTCTTGTTGTTTTGCGGCATGGTCTTGGTGACCACTGCCCGCACCATGATGCGGTCGGCTTGCGCCTTGATCTGCTCGGGGGTGTCAAACACGATCCCGTTGGGCGCAATGCGGTTCACGTCATCGATCGGATTGGCGCTGTGACAAGGCGTGCAGCGGCGCACCATCGTCTGATAGACCTGGTAGAATGCGACTTTTTCTTGGTTCTGAGCACCTTTATCAGCCGCTGAAGGTTGCCTCGGCGCTGTGAAGAAAAAGACCATCATGAGGCCCAAAGTGGCTGCGGGAATCAACAATGGGCTTTTTTCGCCCTTGTCTTTGAGGTTGAAATAATGTTTCACACCTGCGCTGATGAGCGTGAGCGCGCCCAAGACCGCCCAGTTGAGTGTGTTGCCGTAGGTGCTCGGGAAGTGGTTGCTGATCATGATGAACAGCACGGGAAGGGTAAAATAATTGTTGTGCAAGGAGCGCAATCCTGCGTGCCGCCCCAGCTCGGGATCGACAGGTTTCCCTTCCTTGGCGGCCTTGACCATCGCTTTTTGCGAGGGAATGATCACCCGCCAGACATTCCCCGCCATCATGGTCCCGATCACTGCGCCCACATGCACATAAGCCGCCCGCGAACTCAAGTATTGCGATAGGAAAAAGGCGATGAAGGTGATGTAACCGAGCATCAAGAAGAAGAATACCGGCTTGCTCTCCACCAGCGGCGAACGGCAAAGCAGGTCATAGACAAACCAAGATCCAAGCAGGGTACAAATGCCGATGGCGATCGCGGTGCCATTGGAAATGTCAGCGACATTTTTGTCGACGAGCAGGGAACTCGCATTAAAATAATACACCACAAACAGCAGCGAAATCCCCGAAATCCAAGTGATATAGGCCTCCCATTTGAACCAATGCAGGTGTGTGGGCAATTTTTCAGGAGCGACTTTGTACTTCTCGACGTAGTAAAATCCGCCGCCGTGGATGGCCCAGAGGTTGCCGGCGAGGCCCTCGCGGATACCGGGGCCACGGTAAAGCGCATTCTCCAAAAAGATGAAATAAAACGATGCCCCGATCCACGCAACGCCAAACGTCACGTGGGCCCAGCGCACCACCAAGTTCATCCATTCATTCACATGCCCCTCCCAAGGTGTGCCTTTGATCTGATGATGGATCCAAAATCCGATAATGAAAATCGACATACCCACCATGAAAATCTTACGGGCGACATTGACTTTATCTGCCAATTCTGATCGTTGCAGGTCGTATTCCGTACCGTCGCCTGACTGCGGTCGGCCGCGCAAGTACTGCTCGAGCAGCATGAGCAAGCCAGCCACGAGGGCTCCGATCAAGACGAGCCCGACAACGAGGAGGGTGAGCAGGCTAAACGGCGTACCCGCAATGGGCGTGTTAAAATCGGGCTCGACTGCCTTGGCGACCGTGTCGACGACAGCCGTTGCAAGCGGTACGGTCGTCGCAGCTGCCGAATCAGCCACCGCGCTAGCCGCAGTATCCACAGGCGCCGGATTCAAAGCCGTCGAGTCCTGCCCATGCAGGGTTGCAGCCAGCAAAAGCCAGCTGCAGAGAAGTGTTCCATATCGCAAAATGCGTTTCATGGCTGTATATTAAGAATTTTTTAGAGAATGTGTGGATGTGAAGGTCAGGAATCACTGCATTCGCCTAGCGAATCCCTCACCAACAATATTTTGCCTAATTTGCGCCCCATGCCCAAAATCGTAGACATCACCGTTCAGCCACGCGAGCTCGACGACCACGCGCTGCACTTGCGCATGATCGCCATTCGGCTCGGCATTCCAACGCAGGCCATCACGGGCATCACCTTGCTGCGCCGCTCCATCGATGCTCGCAAGCGCCCGCCGAGCTATCAGCTGCAGTACAATGTCTGGGTCGGCGAGCCGCAAGTGCCCGCCGAGCTTTGGGACTATCCGCAGCAAAATTTGGCCAATGCACAGCCCGTAATTGTCGTTGGATGCGGTCCTGCGGGCATGTTTGCGGCATTGCGGCTCATCGAACTCGGCCTCAAACCCATCGTGTTGGAGCGCGGCAAAGACGTGCGGGCCCGCCGCCGCGACCTCGCTGTGCTCAACAAAGAGGGCATCGTGAATCCCGAGAGCAACTATTGTTTTGGCGAAGGGGGAGCTGGCACATTCTCTGACGGCAAGCTCTACACCCGCTCCAAAAAACGCGGTGACGTGCGCAAAATACTCGAAATTTTGATCCGTCACGGTGCGACACCCGACATCGGCATCGATGCCCATCCGCATATCGGCACCAACAAATTGCCGCAGATCATCACCGCGATGCGGGAAACGATCGAATCTTTGGGCGGCGAGGTGCATTTTGGCAAACGTGTCGACGACATCCTGATCGTGGACGGCCAAGTCACAGGTGCTGTGGTGAATGGCGACGAAAAAATCGAAGCGAAGGCATTGATCTTGGCGACGGGGCACTCGGCGCGGGATATTTTCAAGCTTTTGGTGAATAAAAAACTCGCCATCGAAGCCAAGCCATTTGCGCTGGGCTTGCGGGTCGAGCATCCGCAGGCGCTCATCGACAGCCTGCAATACCACTGCGAGCTGCGCCCCGACGGATTGCCGGCTGCGGCTTATGCCGTCGCCACACAAGCCTATACGCGTGGCGTCTACAGCTTTTGCATGTGCCCGGGCGGCATCATCTGCCCGGCTGCCACCGCCGACGACGAGCTCGTCGTCAATGGTTGGTCCCCTAGCAAGCGCGACTCGCCCTTCGCCAACTCGGGCATGGTCGTCGAGGTGATCCCAGACGACTGGAAACGGTTTGGCTGGGCCAATCCCTTGGCCGCGATGGAGTACCAAAGCGCCATCGAGAAGGCTTGCTATGTGGCGGGTGGCGGCAAACAAGTCGCGCCCGCGCAGCGCCTGCAAGACTTCGTGAATGGAAAAAGCTCCTCTACCCTACCCGATTGCAGCTATTTGCCGGGGCTGAATGCGCAAAAGCTCGACGAGGTTTTGCCCAAGGAGATCACATTGCGATTGAAGGAAGGTTTCCGGGAATTTGGGCGTAAAATGAAGGGCTACCTCAGCAACGACGCCGTCGTGGTGGCGACCGAGTCGCGCACGAGTGCTCCCGTGCGCATACCGCGTGCAGACGACACGCTCATGCATCCGCAGGTGCGGGGGCTGTTTCCCTGCGGGGAGGGCGCAGGCTATGCGGGTGGCATTATGAGTGCGGCGATGGACGGCGAGCGGTGCGCGGAGGCGGCTGTGCAATTATTAATCAATAAGGAATAACTCAAGTTTCACCCCCTCCTAGACCTAGCCACCAGATTGGGGGTCGAAGGCTACCCCACGGCTTCGATCGTCAGCCCGCACTTTTGACCAATCTTGTCGGCAAAAAGGCAACATGGGGCTCGCGGTGCAATGTCCCAACAGGCATAGGATTGCCTGTTGTCAAGGGAAAGTGTGTGGCAAAGCCCAGAAGGTGCCTGAGCGTCCGAGGAAGGTTTCGGTTTTCGTAAGATAGGGAGCAGCTGAGATCGTTGGCGTTTAAACCACACTGAATTAATACTGTAACATTCTAATGATTAGCATCTTGCACAAACATGCACAACATTTTTTGCTGCACCGTTAGACCCCAAACCGCATAATTTGGAAGCGCACCACTTGCATTGATCATCAAAGGTCGAAAACAAAAGCACATTGATCGGATTCTTTATCGGATATTTACGATACTCATGGATACTCAAGATTATATAAAGATATTCGAACAGTCTTCGGATCTGTTGGTTGTGATTGATACCAACTTTGCGATTGTAGCTGCATCTGACTCATTTTTAGCGTCTACATCGACCGCTAGAGAAAATATTGTGGGGTGTGATATTTTTGAAGTTTTTCCTTATAATCCTGAAGATGAAAACGCAAATGGAGAAAGCATTATTCGAGCTTCCTTCGACCGAGTAATCAAAAACAAAACAAAAGAAACACTGCCGGTTATAAAATACGATATTCCAAAACCAGAATCAAGGGGTGGTGGGTTTGATGTAAAATATTGGCAAGCAACTAACTCGCCTTTACTGGATCAGGAAAATAATGTTAAGTATATTGTTCAGCGGGCTGTGGATGCCACCGAAAATAAGACATTGATAACACAGCTTGAGTATGAGAAAAAAGCACTAAAACTAGTTGAAGACAGCGAAAAGCGATACAACATGATGCTGATGCAATCGCCATTCGCTTTTGCAATACTGAAAGGTGAAAACAAAGTGATTACATTTGCCAATGACAAAATGAAAGCAACTTGGGGAAAGGGAAACAACGTTGAAGGAAAACCATTGATTGAGGTTCTTCCGGAATTAAAAGACACACCATTTCCTAATTTGCTTGACAAAGTTCACAAAACAGGAATTCCTTATCACGCCAATGACGTCCTGGCCCCGAAGTACACTAATGGACAAAAGGAGGATGTCTATTATAATTTTGTTTACCAGCCCTACCGTGAAGCAGACGAAACTATTTCGGGCGTTACCATTATTGCTGCCGAAGTAACCGCTGCTGTGAAAGTAAAAAAGGCATTAGAGGCGCAGCATGAAGTGGAGCAAAAAGCGCTGAAGCAGATTGAAGACAGCGAAAAACGCTACAACATGATGCTCATAAAATCGCCATTCGCTTTTGCTGTACTTAAAGGAAAAAACATGGTGATAACCCTTGCCAACGATTCCGTAAAAGAAATGTGGGGAAAAGGCAAGGACTTGGAAGGAAAGCCTCTACTTGAAGTTTTGCCTGAGATTAAAGATACCGAATTTCCCGATTTGCTCGATAAGGTGTACACCACCGGTACTCCATTTTCAGGAGAGGAACTTCTTGCCCCGGTTTTTCGCAATGGTAAAATGGAAGATGTCTATTTCAATTTTGTTTACCAGCCTTATTTGGAAGCAGACGAAACGATTTCCGGTGTTACGGTAATTGCTTATGAAGTAACGAAATTGGTGCTTGCTCACAAAAAAATTGCAGAGAGTGAAGTCCACTTTCGTCAGTTGACCGACCTAATGCCTTCAAAAGTAAGCACGGCCGATCCTGCAGGTAATGTGGTCTATTTTAATCAACATTGGCTGGACTATACAGGATACAATTTTGAAGAATTGAGGGATTCTGGGTATCATAAAATGATACACCCTGATGAACTGAATGCGTTTCAAAAACGTCTTAAAAAAGCGGGAGAATCCGGCGCGGCTTTAAAGATGGAGATGCGATTTATGAATAAAGTAGGTGACTACAGATGGCACCTCAACATTGCATCCCCCATAAAAGATGGAAATGGCGATATTAAAATGTGGGTAGGTAGCACTACTGACATTCATGAGCAAAAAACGGTTTCGGAAAAAATCAAAGCAAGTGAAGAACGTTTCAGGCTATTGGTGATGCAGGCCCCTGTAGCCATTTGCGTATTGCGAGGAGAAGAATACATTATCGAGACCATTAACGAAAACATGCTCGAAATGTGGGATAGAACAAAGGACGAAACCATTAACAGACCTGTGTTAGATGTGTTGCCAGAATTTAGAGCCCAAGGGTTAAAAAAACTTCTGGACAATGTTTATCATACTGGCAATCGCCTTGTATCCCAAGAGCTTCCGCTCACCATCAATCGCAATGGAGGTCTTGAGCATCTATTTGTGAAATTCGTCTATGAACCGATGCGCGAAGCTGATGGCTCAGTTTCGGGAATAATGGTCTTAGCGCATGAAATTACCGAGCAAGTAAATGCACGAAAAGGTATTGAAGTGAGTGAAAAGAAATTTCGTCTGCTCACCAATGCCATGCCTCAAAAGATAACCAATGCCGATGCCGATGGCAATGTTATCTTCTTCAATCAACAATGGCTTGATGATACCGGCCTGACCTTCGAAGAATTAAAGGATTGGGGCTGGGAGAAAGCCATGCACCCCAATGATTTGGAACCCACTTTAAATAACTGGAAACATTCAGTTTCCACTGGCGATATTTTTGACATGGAGTGTCGTATCCAAAACAAGGAAGGCGGGTACAGATGGAATTTAAGCAGGGCTGTACCGATTAAAGATGAGACAGGTAAGATAATGATGTGGGTGGGCAGCAATACAGACATTCATGAGCTGAAGGAAGCCAAAAGTAAGGCAGAATCAGCCATGAAGGCGAAGCAGCTATTTTTATCTAATATGAGCCATGAAATACGGACACCTATGAATGCAGTCATTGGCTTTACAAATGTGATATTAAAAACAGATTTGACCGCCAAGCAAAAAGAATACATAAATGCCATTAAAGTATCTGGAGATGCACTGATTGTTTTAATTAATGACATACTTGACATTGCAAAGGTAGATGCAGGCAAAATGACCTTTGAACAAGCTCCATTTGCATTTTCCACTTCAATTGCTGCAACGCTGCACCTATTTGAGCCCAAAATTCAAGAAAAAAATCTAGAACTGATTGAGCATTTTGACGCAGCGATTCCTGAAATTTTATTAGGCGATTCGGTGCGCCTGCGTCAAATAATCTTAAACCTATTGAGCAATGCCGTAAAGTTTACAGATTCAGGAAAAATCACCGTAAGTGTTCGCATATTCAAAGAAGAGGAAGACAATGTAACAATAGAATTCTCAGTAACCGACACAGGAATCGGCATTCCTGAAAATAAACTGGAACACATATTTGACGACTTTCAACAAGCAACCAACGAAACTTCCCGACTACATGGAGGGACCGGCTTAGGACTATCTATCGTTAAGCAATTGGTAGAGCTGCAAGGCGGAACCCTCATTGTAAATAGCGAACCTGGGAAAGGATCAACCTTTGGTTTTATTTTGAATTTCAAGAAAGCCATTAAAGAACCAACAGAAATATCAGAAACCAATAGTGGAGTTGAATTAGCCGAGAAAATTGAAAACATTAGGATATTGGTTGCAGAGGATATGCCGCTGAATCAACTTCTAATAAAAATAATCTTGAAAGATTTTGGCTTTGAAGTAGATATTGCTGACAATGGCCAAATTGCTATCGAAAAGCTGCAGGAAAATAGGTATGATATTATTTTAATGGATTTGCAAATGCCTGAACTGAATGGCTTTAAAGCCACGGAGTATATTCGCCAAAAAATGAATTCTCAAATCCCAATCATTGCCCTGACAGCTGATGTTACAACTGTGGATCTTGGAAAATGCGAAGCTGTTGGAATGAATGATTATATCTCCAAACCCATTGACGAAAAATTACTTTATAGCAAAATCATTAAGCATCTCAAAAAGACAATTGACCCGATTTGACTTTACAATGAAGAATAAATGTACTCCTAGAGGTCGCCATTTGTAACCGCATACGTGACGAGTTTCACGTCTTTGGTGGGCCTTACCTCGGCATGGGACAGCTTGGCGTCACAATACAGGTCCACGACTGCCCCGCCCAGCAGCAGGACCTCTGTGAATAGCCACCCGCGTGCGTCGATGAGGCGCGTGATCATGCCGTGATTGGGGTGCTCCATTTCAAGTGCTCGAGGTGTTGTGCTGCGAGGTTTTTTTCACCCAAATGCCCCACGCGCAGGGTCTAGACAAGCGCCGGCATCTGCTAGCGTTTGGGATCTGAGCGCTGCCAGAGGCCGCCGCTCGCAATTTTCATGCGATAGCCCTATTCTATCGCCTATTCTTGCTATCCCCAAAAATTCAACGTAGCTTAATCCCCTGATTCATAACTTATTCTATGACTGCAAGATCTCCTATTCTATTGCTTTTCCTTGGATTCATTTCGGCTGCTTCCAGCCTTTTCTCACAAATCCACGTGGATGGCCCGATCGTTGTGATGGCGCGACTGCGAAACTTCAACATGACCCATACGGAAACTGACCTTGCCTTTTTTGGCGCACAAAGCCAACCTGATGACATGAGCTACAAAATTTGGGGACGCGACTTGCCCGATGTGGACACACTCAGCGCCTTTGGCGGATGGGGCGCAGGTTCCGGATGCCTCACTGAGAACTATGGCGTCGGCCAAACACCTACAGATTTCAACAACATCTTCTTTAGCCAGACCTACAACACGATTCAGACGCCACATGCCATTGAGATTCGCACAGATTTTTGGGAGGATGAGACGCCTGACCAATTGCTCGGAATAGGTTGTGGAGGCACACGTTGCAATTTTGATTACGGTTTCTGCTGTGGCGGATCCCTTTTTGGGTTGTGCCTGGGGGCGCTAGATGATGATGATCTGCGTTGCAATTCCAACAGCAATCCCGGCAATGCACCTTATGATACGCTGTTGTTTCGCCTTGGCCCTCCCGGCCAATGGTACAGCCATGGCAATGTGAGCGGATATTGCTTCAACAATATTTACCTGCCCACACTCGAAACCTATTGGCGCACAGCGGGTGGCGAAAGCTGTAACACTGCGATTTCCTTGGGCAATTTGAGTCCGGGTTTCAGCCCCATCACCAACAACAATTATGTCGATGGTTATGCAGACGACATCGCCTACCTAGGAGGCGGTATAGATGTCGTCTATACCTTCACGGTCACGCAGTCGATGGGCCTCGATATCACCACTTGCGGCACCGGAACTTGCCCGACCGATCTCCTGATCCTCAATTCATCTTGCACCATCCTGCAATCCAATTCAGGCGCCTGCGGCAATGGATCGAGCATTACAACCGTTTTGTGCGCGCCAGGACAATACTTCGTCGCCGTCGAGGGACGCAACAATGCCACGACGGGAACATTTACCCTACAAATCACTGAAAATCCAGGCCTTACACTCAATGGCAATGCTGGCCCCGACGTAAGTACATGCCCGGGCATCCCTGTCACCATCGGCCCCGGCGTACCACCTACAGGCGGCACGCCTCCCTATGCTTATACATGGACACCTGCGACGGGCCTATCCAGCACCCTTGTGCTGAATCCCACGGCAGTAGGTCTTGTGCCGCAACAATATATATTGCTCATCGCCGACGCGAATGGCTGCATCATCGCCGATACCATGCAGTTGACCATGCTGGGCGGCGCGCCTTTCAGCCTCGGCGCCGATACTGCAGTGTGCGCGGGTGCACCACGCACCCTCATCGGTCCCGGGGGAGCGAGCGCCTACCTTTGGAGCACGGGGGCCACGACGCAAACTATTTCCACCAACTTGCCCGGCAGCTACAGCCTTACCGTGACGGCATCGGGCTGCCAGCAAGCAGACACGGTATTGCTCAGCCTCGGCACAGCCGTCTCCCCTTCCCTCGGAGCCGACACCGCCATTTGCCCCGACACGAGCGTCGTCCTCATGGCCAATTCCGGCATGAGTGGCTATCTTTGGTCAACAGGTGACATCACCTCCGCAATCACCGCTATAGCTGCGGGGACTTATGCGGTCACCGTGACCGATGCCTCAGGCTGCATGGCAGCCGACACCCTCACCGTGAGCCAGTTGCCGGACTGCGTATTCCCCGGCGATGTCGATCATGATGGCGATTGCGATCTCGCGGACGTGCTGCATATTGGCGCGATGAGTGGGACCTCGGGTTCCTCACGCCCTTTGGCCAACCTCCTATGGTATGGGCAGCCCGCACCAGATTGGGCCGGGTTTTACCTCGGCGTCAATGATAAGCATGGCGACACCGACGGCGACGCCATCATCAACGCCAATGACACGACGGCTGTCCATGACAACTATGGCCGCACGCATGCGCGCATGGGGCTGGTGAATAGCAATGGTATTGTGCTGAGGACCGTGGCACAATCGCCGAATATCCTGGCCGGCAACGTCGCGCGATTTGACCTCTATCTCGAATCGGCAAGCGCGGGCACCATCGATTCTGTGTTGGGCCTTGCGTTCAAGACCACTTGGCACCCGATGGGCATGGCTGCATCTGCCCTGCGCGTCGCTGACTTCAGCGCATGCTGGTTTGCGCCGCCCGGCAACCAAATGACCTTTCATCACATGCTGCCACAAGAAGGCGGCTTTGCTGTGACGCGCAACAATGCGACCATGGTGTCGGGAAATGGATACGTCTGTACGCTCGAGTTTCTCACAAGTCCCACCTTACCTGCTGGACAGCCATTTAGCTTTGTCCCAAGCCTCTTTGAAGTGCAAGTGATCGCTGCCGACCGCAGCATCCGCCTGGGTGCTGTGCTTCTGGACAGCGTGCTTGTCACCGACACATTGAACTCCTTGCTTCCGTCTCTTGTGGGTAGGCTTTTTGTCTATCCAAATCCTGCAAGCGAGCAGGCCATCATACTGCTGCCAGCAGCCATTGATCGGCTGCAAGTATTTGGGCATCAAGGGATTTTACTTCGAGACATGCCCGTCGCCGGGCAGCGGCAAATCGTCCTAGACATTGCCAGTCTTGCACCTGGCATTTACCTCTTGCGCGCCACCGGGCCTGCTGGCGTTTATGTCCACAAATTGCAGGTCAGGGATTGATGGCGGGCAGCAGTGATTGGATTTGCCGAATGGGAATTCAAATGATGCCCTGGATTGAAGGATTGATGATGGCGCGTTGTGATTTTGATTTTGGGGGTGGATTGTGGAATTGGGCTGGTTTGCGTTAGGCTGATGAATTTGGGATTGGGAATTATCTTGTTTGATTGCTTGGTGCTCCATATATTCGTTCATATGAAACGAAACAAACTACATTATTGCCTGCTATTGCTTTGCTTCAGTTTCGGGTGTGAGACAAATGATGAGCCACTTTTGCCACCTGCGTCACCTCCCGCCGAACCTGCGATCGATTACCGATCGGCTTTTTGCGGTGATTTCGCCTGTTATGTCAAGCGTTGGAGTTATTGGTCTGGGAGCTACCACTATTCAGATTCGATCAACTATTTTGGATATGTTGAGATTTTGGATGGAACAGACAGCCTGCTGATGATCCGCTATCGACCCGGGATCCCTAGGTATCCCTGCGAAAACGGCTCTTACCAAGGCTCCTATATCAAGCCCACGTTGCAACCTGATGGGCGATTGCGATACGCTATGAACGCCTGCTGGCCCGCGAATGAACGATTTGAAGGTCAATTTTGGGGGTTAGACTCACTGTCCATATTGGTGGGAACCGATCAAAATGGCGATCTTATTCAGGGCGTTCGTGCACAATAAGCCCAGCCTTTGAATCTTCAGAAAAACCAACCGAAATGACAATCCTTCAAGCTTTCAAAAAATGACCAGTATGAATCACTTCAAATACATTCTCTATACCTTGCTGCTGTTACTGCCAATTTGGGGATGCCAACTCGACGACAGCCCAACGATAGATCCCACTAATTTACCGCCATCAATAGACTTCCGGACACCCTATTGTGGGGATTTTGCATTTACCTCCTATCATTGGACGTTTATTATGGGGAATCAATACTATCGGGACACGGTGAATTTCGTCGGAACGATTGCCGTGCTTGAAGGCACCGATAGTTCGCTCAGCATCCGCTACCGAGCCGGTACGATCACCTACAACTGCGGTGCACCCTGGTTGACGGTGATCACGCCCAAGTTAAATGCAGGCGGCATATTGCAATATCCTTCTTTCTTAACTTGCAGCAATCATGCATCATTCGAGGGAGGTTTTGATCGGAAGGATACATTGGATGTCAAGATTGGCGATGGTGGACTAGGGTCCCAAGGAGGGCATATCATTCGTGGTGTTCGCATCCTATAATGATTGGCTCGGTACAAATCCACGGCTGCACCGTCCACCAGCACGACATCCGTGGATAGCCGGCCTAGCGCGTCGAGGACGCGCGTGATCATGCCGTGGTTGGGGGGCTCCATAGCAAGTGCTCAAGGTGTTGTGCGGCGAGGTTATTTGTTTGTTATGCTTTGCTTGCTAAACGCATAATATTGAAAACTTGATGATGATGATGATGCGCACCTCATTGGCTTTAAGCGCATGCATCCTTCAATCCTTGCAGCAGTCGTTGAAACCTCAAAGTCTGATTTTGATAAGGCAGATTTCCGAGGATTGCATCCTGCAATCGCACGTCTTTTAAGATCGCCTGAAACTCGGCGCACAAAAAGGTGCGCACTTCGAGGTCGGCTGCTTGCACTTGGGCGATCCATTGGGTTCCGCCATCTAGCACGGTGACCAAATCCTCCAAATCGTGGCTCATGCGGGCATCCTTGGCACCACGCCCATGAAATGCAGCAAATTTGGTTGCCAGGAAGTAGGGCAATGGCAGGATTTTGAAGGTTCGGCCTGCCACGGTTACGTTCTCAGCGCGACCGTAGCCCAGCTCGATCCATCGATTGCTAGGCGCCCAACCCACTGCGGTTTTGGACATCACATCGACAATGAGATCTTGCCACCGGAACCGACACATGACATTGTCTTCAGAGGTTTGGTAAAACCCATTGCGAAAGAGCTCAGCGGCGAAGCGGTCGAGGTCGCCATAGGTAATCGCATCTGTGACGAGGTCCACGTCTTTTGTGGGTCTTACCTCGGCGTGGGAGAGCTTGGCGTCGCAATACAGGTCCACGACCGCACCGCCCACCAGCACGACATCCGTGGATAGCTGGCCTAGCGCGTCGAGGACGCGCGTAATCATGCCGTGATTGGGGTGCTCCATAGCAAGTGCTCAAGGTGTTGTGCTGCAAGTTTTTTTTCACGCAAATGCCCTACCCGCAGGGTCTCGACGAGTGCGAGCATCTGGTAGAGCTTGGGATCTGCGAGCGCTGCCAGCGGCACAGTCGGGATCAATGGCAAGATGCTAGGGCCGCGGTCGGGCCCATCCATAAAATGCCAGACGTAAGTCTCTGCGCCCGCAATCAAGGAATTGAGTGGCGCTGCAGAGTGTGCAGTCGCGATCCCATGCATGACAGGCCCCAACTGCACGGGGAAGACATAACGCAGGCCATGCACCAAAAACTCGAGCAGATTGTCGCGCATGACGCGCACCTTGTCGGCGGCGATCAAGCCGCCTACGGCGCTGCGCTCGAGTGACTCGGTCACCTCACTAGCGCTCACGCGCAAGCTCAGGGAAAGGTCTTTCATGAGCCACTTATTTTCACCCAAAGCAATGATTTTGAGCAAGATGACCACGTCTTGTGGCCGCATACCGTTGTGTCTTCTCATCTCAATTCGCAATTCGCAAATTCAAAACTATACTTTTTTCCCGGTTTTTAAAATCCTCCTCCATCTTTTTTACAGCAATTGTTTCCAGAGCCAATCGCAGGCAGCTTCTGACGCATTGGCATCTGCACACAGCGGCAAGTTGCCAAACATCCCATGTGGGATTCATGTAAGCCTAGCCTTCCTTGGTGTAAGCATGCGCAAGTGGCAAATTCCCAGATTTGTCTTACCAAAGTTTGCGCCCTATGAAAACGTTGCTGTTGATCGAAGACACTACCTTTATCTTGGAAAACCTCACGGAGTTCTTGGAACTTGAGGGTTATCGCGTATTGGCGACCGCTTCGGGAAAAGAGGGCGTGGCAATGGCCAAGCAATTTTTGCCGGATTTGATCATCTGTGATGTATTGATGTATGAAATGGGCGGGCACGAGGTTTTGCGGGAACTCATGCTCACGGCCTCCACTTGCGACATTCCATTCATTTTCAGCACCTCCCTTTCTGAGACTCAAGATTGTGATGCTTCATTGGCAATGGGTGCTGACGGCTATCTGGTGAAACCGTTTGAGCCTGAAACTTTGCTCAAAATGATTGAAAAGTGGCTCAAAAAAGGCGTCGGGCAACACAACCACCCAGCCGCTTTATCCTGAGCCATCGAATATCCATATTCCTCCAGACTTGACATCGTCGCTAGAATTATTGAATTTCGAACGTGCATTCACTTTTGAAGCCATAAATTTTAAGCAGTTTGGGCATTCTCTATCCTATCGGCATTCTGTTGGCGTTGGCGATCGTGGTGGTGGTCACGCACCCCTTTGCGGCACTGATACACGAATTGGGGCACGCCATTACAGCCTTGCTGATGACCAAGGGAAAGGTGACGATCTATGTCGGCACGGCCACCGACGATCCCAAAGGGCTCCCCCTGCGTTTGGGGAGGCTGGAAGCTTGGCTGAACTATCGGCCATTTTCAAGCTGGGGTGGCTACTGCAAGGCTGATTTTACTGGACAACCGCGTTACAAAACATCCATCTATGTCCTCTCAGGGGCGATCTTTGAATTGGCCATTGCCATCTTGCTTTGTTACTTCAGCTTTCATTACGACACGCACAGCGCCCTGAAAATGGTGGCAGTCCTGTTTCTTGTGTTCAGTATCTTTATGCTATGGGCGAACCTAGACCCCTTTGAGAGGCATCGTTCCAAAGAAGGGGGGAATCTGCATCTCAATGATGGCTTCTATTTGCGGCAATTGATCTATGCTCAACGCTACCCAAAATACCTCGCCCAGCTCCGGGAATTGATGGCCCAGAAACGATGGGCCGATGCTGCCTATTTGGCTGAAAAGCTGCTGCGCTACCGTATCGTAAACGCCGAAATCTATCGAAATGCCATCTTTGCACAAATCAATCTGCAGCGCTTTACGCATGCACAGGCACTGAGCGATGCCTACTTGAAGAAATACAGCGGGAATGCAAATGACTACACCCACGCGGGCTACATCCTCTCCTCGCTTCACTTGCATGCAGAGGCCATGCTGGCTTACGAAAAAGCCACCGCATTGGACCCCAAGCATCATGTTATCCTTAGCAACATCGCATTCACCCATCAGTCCCTCACACAATATGCCGAGGCCATTGTGGTCTATGACCAAGTGTTGCTGATCGAGCCGACCTATGCCTACGCCTACAGCAACCGCGGATTGTGCAAAATCAAATTGGGGCAGGTTGATGATGGCCTGCAAGACATCGCCCAAGCGATCACCCTCGATCCCAAAGACGCTTACGCATTTCGCAGCAAAGGCATCTATCACCTCGGCCGTGGCGAGCGAGCCGAGGCACTGACGCAATTTGAGCAGGCAAAACGGTATTATGCACAGACTTTTGATATTGATGCATTGATTTTGGAGGCTGGGGGGAATAGCCAAGTCGCAAACCGTTCATCGAGCAGGAAGTCGTAAGCTCGTCCTTTGCCTACGGTCTTGTATAAGTGGTCGCAGTCCGCTATATTTGACCTATCCACAGCCCGTGTTGCAATGGCCGTCATTGGCGAGCCGCAAGCGGAAGGTTGGTCTGCAGACCAACTTTTTAAACTTTTTCGCGACAGCTATGATCCATACTACTGCTGAGACCAATTCGGGTACCATGCTTCCTTTTGAAGTCATGGACGAGGCTTTTTTTGCAGAATTGCGCCATCAGCAGTATGCACGCATCGATAAACACGGGCATACCTACCTCGATTATACGGGCGGAAACCTCTATGCTCGTTGTCAAGTAGAGCAACACCAGGCAATTTTGATGGACAATGTCTTGGGCAATCCGCACTCTACTAACCCGACTTCACTAAAATCTACTAAGTTGGTAGAGGATGCGCGGGCGAAAGTTTTGCAGTTTTTCAATGCCAGCGACTACTATTGTGTATTCACCCAAAACGCGACAGGCGCGCTCAAAATCGTAGGCGAAAGTTATCCGTTCAATCCCAATAGCGCTCTGCTCCTCCTCTCAGACAACCACAATAGTGTGAACGGCATTCGTGAATATTGTACCGCAAAGGGCGGCAGCGTAGAATATGTGCCTGTTCAATATGAAGACCTGCAGATCAACGATGCCGCGCTGCTCGCAGCCATTGATCGCGCCGATGGCGCCGAGCTCAAAATGCTTGCTTTTCCTGCACAATCCAATGTTTCGGGCGTAAAGCACGACCTGAAATGGATCAAAATCGCGCAGGACAAAGGATTTGACGTTTTGCTCGATGCAGCAGCCTTTGTGCCATCTACAAAACTGGACCTTTCGGTCGTCAAGCCAGACTTTGTCTCAGTCTCTTTTTATAAAATCTTTGGCTATCCTACAGGTCTAGGTGCATTGTTGGTGCGCAAACGCACCTTTCACAGGCTGCGGAAACCCTGGTTTGCTGGCGGCACCGTCTCACTCGTATCGGTGACTACGCAAAGGCATTTTCTGGCCACGAGCCACGAACGCTATGAGGAGGGTACGGTCAATTACCTTGACATTCCGGCGGTGCAAATCGGGCTCGAATACATCGAATCGATCGGCATGGCGCGCATTGCTGCGCGCGTGCGGGCACTCGCGGAGGCACTTGCAAGTGGGCTATCGCAGATTACGCACGACAATGGCCGCCACTTGGTAAAACTATTTGGCCCCAAAACATTTGACGCGCGTGGTGGCACGATCATCATGAATTTTTTTGATCCCGATGGCGAGACTTTTCCCATCTCGACCATTGAGGCGATGGCCAATGAAAATCTTATTTCTTTGCGATCGGGCTGCTTTTGCAACCCAGGCATCGATGAGATCAACAATTGCATCACCAATGAAGAATTGGCTCGCTATTTCACAAGTCGCGACCACGGTGACTACCACGAGATGGTGAGCTACCTAGGCAAGATGCGTGGTGCGACGCGGGTGTCGCTCGGCATTGCGACGACAGCAGGTGATTTGCAACGATTTGTGGAGCTGATCAAAACCTTGCGTAACCGCAGTACGGCAGAATTTGCTTGAGTCTGCCTAGCCCTCAGAAGCATTTCTGATCTGTGGCACCGCCTGCATTCCACCATGCTAGATACAGTCTCCTGCGAGGCCCTTTTGCGGCCAATTGCAGGAACGATTGCGGAGCGATGTCGTCGATTCGCAAAGAATGCCTAACTTCAACGCTCATGAAAATCGCAATGAAAAAGGCATTATTTCTACTGCTGTTGTCAATGGCGGGACTTTTGGCAGCGGCGCAGCCGACGGTCACCGTCGGCCCTTACCTCCAATCTCCGACGCCGACGGGCATCAAGATCAAGTGGCGCAGCGACGTCGCCACCACCTCCAAAGTCATGTATGGCACAACGCCGAACAGCCTCACGATGAGCACCATCGAAGCGACCACGACAACTTGGCATACGGTGGAATTGACGGGATTGGCGCCCTATACACGCTACTATTATGCGATCTACAACGACAGCACTTTTGCCGAGGGTGGAGACAGCGTGCACACCTTTCGCACCTTTCCGACGGCGGGCTCAGACGTGCATGTGCGGGCTTGGGGCATCGGCGACTTTGGCAAGGGCAATGACAAGCAGGTGCGCGTGCGGCAAGCTTATGAGGAATTTGACAGCGTGGAGACCAATCTTTGGTTGTGGATGGGGGACAATGTGTATGACGATGGCCTCGAATCGGAGTACCTCGCAAAAGTCTTTGACTCGGTCTGGGGCTACCGCGACATGATGAAAAGCCTGCCATTTGAACCCTGCCCGGGCAATCACGATTACAATACGATTTCTCCAGTACAAAACCCCACTCCTCCCCTCACACATACTGGTCCCTATTTTGACTTGGTCGACGTTTATCAAAACGCTGAAGCCGGCGGCGTGGCCACCGGCCATGAGTTGTTTTATTCTTATGACTACGGCAATGTGCACTTCATTTCCCTGAATTCTGAACTCGGATCCCTTTTCAATGCCGCCGACGACTGGACTGGGATTTATCTATTTGGCTCATTTTCAGGCTCGCCGATGACACAATGGCTGCACGCCGACCTCACTGCCAATACCAAGCCTTGGGTTGTCGTCTATTTCCATCAGCCACCCTATACGGACGGTTCGCACGACGCAAGCTCGTTTTGGGAGGTACACATGCAAGCGATGCGTGAGAATTTCGCCGAAATCTGGGAGCAATATGGGGTTGATTTGGTCGTCTGCGGGCATAGCCACGTTTACGAACGAAGCTATTTGGTCAAGGGCGCTTATGGCAGCGCATCCAATATTACGCCCGCTAACATTTTGCAAGGCACGAGCGGCGTCGACTCGATCGGCGAGGCTTATGTAAAATACACCCTCGGCCCCAACGGCAATCAAGGCACCGTCTATGTCGTGCAGGGCAACTCGGGCAGCGTGGATGCTGCCCCGAGCTTTCAGCATCCTTATATGATCGCAGAGTATGGCTGCGACACTTGCGCGGGTTCGTTCATCTTGGATGTGGACAGCAACCGCTTAGACGGTCGCCACATTGACATGACGGGTGAGGTGCGCGACCACTTCACCATCGTGAAGGTTAATGCCGTAGCTGTGCAGCCGCATATTGCGCCGCTGGTCATGACCGTCGGCCCGAATCCCTTTAGCAGCGTGACGACGGTGCGATTTGCCTTGCAGGCGTCCGCGCAGGTGAGCTTGCGCCTGAGCGATGCCGCAGGCAGGACTTGGGACATTTTTGATGGCCACTTGGATGCGGGCGAGCAGGCATTGCCGGTCAATGCCCAGCAGCTGAAATTGGCAAGTGAGAATTATGTGGTGACATTGAAAATCGATGACCATCAAGTCTCCAAAACCATCCATGTAGAGCTGGCGAAGTGATCTCATTTGAAATTGCAGTATACAATCCCCCGATGCCTGATCAAAAATGAAAGCCTTTTTTATCATCGCTTGGACAATTTTCATCTTGGGGATGTGCATGACCTTGATGCATTTCCCCTTCAACAATATCACCAAGATCGTGGGTTCTGCATTGATTTTCATGCATGGCTTTACCTATGTTTTTATCAAAGCAAAGGAAAATATTGCGAGCGCAACAGTGCCACTCGCAGGCTCATTTTGGGCGACTTATATTTTGTTCAAGGTGATGTATTGGTCGATTGCATTGCAGTTCTTCTATGTTGCCCTTTTGGTTAGCCTGGCTTGTCTCGTGCTACATATCGTGTACAAAACAAATTTCCATCTGGGGCATGGACTATTGATCGGCTTGAGCGTGTTGTCAATAGCCTTTTCATTTGTGCACAGCAACCGCATTTTTTACTTTTTCCAGTTGAATGACGTGATCAACAGCGCCTCCAAAGAGTATAACTACGAAGCGTGGGATAAATACAGTTGGTTTTCTTATTTGGCAGACGATAAGGAGGAGGCGATGCAAGCCAATGAAAAGGCACAAACGGCACTCGCAAGGTCCATCAAACGAGACGGATTCAATGTCGATTTCCAGTACATGGAAACGATCGAAAAGCACAAGGAATCGATCCTCGCTCAAAATTGGTCCTCATTTCCATAGACTTCAATTCACCTTCCACCAATTGCGTTCCAAAAAAATCATCCTATGAATATCAAGCGTCTGATTCTTCCCTTTTTCATTGTAGCCGTTCCTACCACCTATGCGCTGCTGGTGCGTGTGCTGTTTGAGATCGATCACATGAACGAAATGTTTGGCGTGATGACGGCAACATTTCTATTCTTGTCGCCCGGCATCGTCGGGGCGCTCACGATGTACATTTCCAGCGTCGAGAGCAGTGACAATGTCCCCTACCGCATTTTCATGCCTTGGATTCCCGTCTTTGTGTTCATGGCAGTCACACTTTTGCTCTCCATGGAGGGCTGGGCATGCTGGGTCATGGCCCTGCCCCTGTTTCTCGTATTTTCCTCTGTGGGCGGCATCTTGGGCACCTTTCTCAAGCGGCGACAGTCAGGCGGCAGTACCTACCTCTCGGTTTTGGTGCTGCTTCCCTTCTTGATCGCCCCCATCGAAAACACCATCGGCCCGCGCGAAAGCACTTATACCGCCGACACCCATATCGATATCGAGGCCCGCGCAGCCACCATCTGGGCCAATGTCACGCGGGTGCAAGAGATTGCAGCTGAGCAAGACAAGGGCTGGCTCACGCGCAACCTTGGTTTCCCACGTCCTGTGAAGGCCGAGTTGGATTTTGCGGGCGTCGGTGGCGCACGCGAGGCGATCTTCACCAACGGTCTCGTTTTTCATGAAACCGTGACCGAATATGTCGATCAAAAGAAGATGGTATTTTCCATCAAGGCCTTTCCCCATGAAATTCCATCCACAACCATGGACGAGCACGTCGTGATCGGCGGCGAATATTTTGATGTAATCGACGGCACCTACGAACTCGAGCAGCTCAATGCCACGACGCAGCGCCTGCATTTGTACAGCCATTTTAAGCTCAAGACAACCTTCAATTTCTACGCCAGCTGGTGGGCAAGGTGGATCATGCAGGACATTCAGAATAATATTTTGCAGATCGAGAAACATCGGGCGGAGGGGAAATAGGAATTAGAAATTAGGAATGGAGAGGTAGCAGTTAGTAGTTAGTAGTTAGCAGTTGTTGGGGTGGTTAGTAGCGCTAGTGCAAATACGATCCGTTTATTGTCCATCTATCATTATCTATTGCTTGGTGTGAATTGCGAGAATCTTTTGACTGAGCGGCTGCTTTTGCGGCCTGTTGTGGCTGCTGATTTGGCGGCGGTACATGCTTTGAACAGCATGCCTGAAACCAATCGCTACAATCCGTCGGGGATTCCAGAGAACATCATGCAGTCGCAATTTGCGGTGGATGGTTGGGTGAATGAGAATCAAAAAGAAAACGGCGCAGGCTATTATTTCGCCATCGAGTTGCTGGAAAGCCAAGCCTTCATCGGACTGATTGCGCTTGTGCTCGGCAAGGGGAAATACCGCAATGCCGAGGTTTGGTACAAATTGCACAGCGCGCATTGGGGCTGCGGCTATGCAACCGAGGCCATGAGCCGCCTGCTTGTTTTTGCATTTGAGGAATTGAAACTGCACCGCATCGAGGCAGGCTGCGCTGTCGACAACGTGGCTTCCATCAGGGTACTGGAAAAGGTAGGCATGACCCGCGAAGCGCGGCGCAGGCAGCTGCTGCCGCTGCAAGGCGGCTGGTCAGACAATTTTGAGTTTGCGATCTTGGAGACGGATATGTAAAGGCAACGTGGACGAGTGCGTGGGTTGCCACAATCGGCATGCTGGAGTTCCATTCGAAATGTGAATGATACAACTCCTTATCCTAAAGGTGTAATACCTATGAGGAGGACAAAGCACTACTTTGTAGCCTGAGGTTTGAAAATTCACGCAATTCTAAAGTTATGAATAATCTATTTAGAGGTTTGATTTCCGGATACGGTGCAAAAAAATTAGGTGGTGGTTGTCTCGGGACAATTGTTGTCTTCGTGATCATCTGGCTTTTGCTAGGCCAATGCAATTGAGAGGCAGCTGCATCCACATGATCAACTCGGCCGCCATTTCCAGCGTCTTGTGGCCTTAGTTTGCTTAGCTACTCAGGTGACCGCCAAAAATATCGCCTCACAATGAGTCGAGGATCCAATCTGCGGGCTGGATGACGACCTCAAAGCAGGCTGCTGATGCCCGTAAATCACGCATGATTTGCGTGGCATTGTTGCTGGGAATGCGTGAGCCGTTGAAATCAAAATCGTGGTCGTAGAGCCTAGTCAATTTGTCCCAATCAGCGCCATCGTAAAAATTAGCCCAATTGTCAAGCTGTTCGGTATGCCTCATTTTATGGGCTGCGGCTGTCGGCTGCACCGTTGCAATGCAGCCGACCAATAGGTCCAAAAGCCTAAGAAGTAGATATCGCGGTTGCTTCATCCGCTTGATCTATTGACTTTCAACAATAAGCAAAATAGCCTGCTTGCTGAAAATTGCGCGCTTCATGGCAATTCCCCTCAAAACGGCAAGCTCCCCAAGTCCACATTGCCGCCGCTCACGATGATGCCCACGCGCTTGCCGGCTACGTCGAGCTTGCCTTCAAGCAGGCATGCGAGCGGCACCGCCGAGCTAGGCTCGACCACGATCTTCATACGCTCCCACATGAGGCGCATGGCTTGCACAAGCGCTGCCTCGCTGCATGTGATCACATCATATACATGTGTGCGCAAGATTTCAAAGTTGCGTTCACCCACCCCCGTGAGTAGGCCATCAGCAATGGTCTTTGGCGGGGATGCGGGATGGCGCACGCCATCGCGGAATGAACGGTAGGCATCGTCGGCGCCATCGGGCTCGCAGGCGATCACTTTTGTGCCAGGCGAGAAATAGGCTGTTGCAAGTGCGGTACCGCCGACCAGTCCGCCGCCGCCAATGGGCGCAAGGATGTAGTCCAGCGCAGGCTCGTCTTGGATGAGCTCCATGGCAGCCGTGCCCTGCCCGGTGATGATGCGGTAGTCATCGTAGGGATGGATGAAAGCGGCACCAGTCTCCTCCATCACACGGCGCGCTGTTTCTTCTCGTGCGGCCTGGGTGGGCTCACAGTAATAGATATGCGCGCCATAGCCTGCAACGGCGGCTTTTTTGACGGCGGGGGCGTTGTCGGGCATCACGATATGGGCTGCGATGCCTAGTGCCCTGGCGGCGTAGGCGACTGCCTGCGCATGGTTGCCAGAGGAGTGCGTGCAGGCGCCGCCGACAAGCTCGGCCGCCGACATCGAGCGCAAAGCATTGGTCGCACCACGCAACTTAAATGCTCCAATTTTCTGAAAATTCTCACATTTAAAAACAAGCCTAGCACCGAGCAGCTCATCGATTGTTGTACAAGTCAAAATCGGGGTTCGATGGACGAAAGGGGCGATTCGCTGGATGGACGTCTCAAAATCACTGACCGCGGGAAATTTCTGGTGTTGCATTCCCAAAGATAAATAATGATTTCATTGCAAATCTTCCTAAAATCTTACACAAAATTGGCTTTTCAACACCCCCGCCAAGCAATGTGGATAACTTATTTCGAATATTCGTAGTATTTCGATTTTCGGAATATTCGGTAGGGGGCGTTTTCTAAACCGTTTCAGAATGGTTTAAACCGTGAAATATGGGCTCAGAGGCCATTTTTACATTGCCAAATCATGAACGAATTGGAGAAAATTGCATTCTAAAGGCTTGACATACATCAAAGGCTACCTATATTTGCACCATCAAAATCACTGAACACTTTTTGTCTTTAAGCCAACTAAGTCACTCGCTAGAAAAAATCATGAAAGCTCACTTTTTCTTCACCCTCCTCCTCCTCTCAGTTCTGTTTTTCGGTTGTCAAAAAGAAGTCGTCGGTCCAGACAGCACCCCTGCGACCCAAATGTTTAGCCACCCAGGTCACGGCCGTCCTTCGCAACAATGCGGTTCATCAGCTTTCACCACGCTTAGCAATGGCGGCACAGGATACGGCAACATTGAAATCCTCAACGATGTCGACCAACTTTACATCCTCACCGACATGAACCCAGGTTGGTTGTTGCGCGACATCAAAATCTTCGTCGGTGATCCAATGCTCCTTCCAAAAGGCAACGGTGGTACCATCCAAGTCGAGCAGTTCCCTTTCCAAATCAACAATCCATCACCCGTTGATCTCTTCACATACACCATGAGCACCAACAATATGGGCACATGCTTTGGCGTGACCATTTGGGCACGTGCAGTACAACTCAACATGTTCGGTCAAGAAATCGGTGTTGTTGATTTGTGGGCAGACGGTTCCAACGTGTTGAATGGCTATTCATTCAATTACTGCAAAGGCAGCTGCGCCCTTGGCGGTGGCGGCAACAACCTGCCAAGCATCCTCTGAAAAAGGCGTTATATTTTACCTGAATAAGATTGAAAGCAGAAAAGGAGACCCACGGTCTCCTTTTTTGTTTCAGCCAATTTCGCCCTCTTTACATTTCAACCAATCAGGCGACATCGCAGACGCCTATTCATCCTGGGATTTCTCGACTGGCTCAGGAAAAAGCACCGGATCTTCAGGGGGATCTGGAAGGAATTTGCCAGTTTCATCGATGCTGCCTGGAATCCCTTTGTACCAAACATGTGCCCGGCCTGACTGAAAATGAAAGGGCTTGTCGTAGCAGGGATCGATGCGCCACTTGCCTTGGGCGTCCATCATGCCCCAATTGCGCAGATGGGCACAATTGAATTTTTCCAAACCTGGACTGTAGCGCGGAAAACAATAAACGATATCGCCCTCCAGGGTATCGCTGTAGATTTTGCAATTGTTGACAAGGGCCGAGACGGTATCGCTATCGGTATTGAGCAAGTAGTCGATGCGGCTGTCGGCGCTGCCGACGACGATGAACGCATCCATGCAACGGATGTTGGGTGACTTGGCGACGACCATGCGACCCGATTGCGTTGCGAGCATGTAGTCAAAACCGTTTTTGACGATGACATGCTCGTTGCACAACTTCACTGAACGGCAATCTTTGCAGGGAAATGGCTGCCAAGCATCATTGCGGTAATACCAAACTTTGTGGGCGACTTGATTGAAGTACCATTCATTTTGATGCGGATGCTGAGGAAAGTCGATTTGCGGCAATACTGCCGACTGCGCATGCATTGCACCCGTGAGCCCACAGGCGAGCAAGCCTGCCAGCGATACTCCCCGCAATGGGCGCACGATCATCTGAAAAATGGACAATGACGCATTCATATTCCTAATCTACGAATTCTCCGCGCTCATTGCCCCGATGGAATCAAAGGTTCGACAAAAGCGCCCTGTTCATCGATCGTGCGCTTGACGCCGTAATGCAAGACCTGCGCCCTGCCGGCTTCAAATGTAAATGGCCTGTCAAAAATCGGGGGAATGAGCCATTCACCTCGCTCACCCAAAATGCCCCAATTGTGGATGTCCACATCCCAGAAATCAGGGGCACCAGGCGCATGTTGCGGGATGCAGACGCCCATCTCGCCCTTCAACTTCACCCAGTAAAGTTCTTCGGGCAGCGCATCCTTGAACATGCCCAAGGTATCGCCGCGATAGTTGAGTGCGAGCCAGTTGCCACTGGCAGTATAGGCCCCGCAAATCGAGTCCTTTGCAAAGATGAATTGCCCATGTATCCAGAGGTAGGTCCCATCTGGCTTGAGGAGGGATTTTTGCTTTTCGTAGATGATCATCAAATATCCGTGCCATACGCGGGGCGCCTCGGTGATGGGCAAGGAAATGGTGTCCCAGGCGCCTGCATGAAAGCGCTCCAACCGCCAATCATCATAAGGATCACAAAACCAACTGTTTTCCTGCGGATGCAAGGGCTTGGTTTTGCGCACACAGAGGTCGAGCTGCGCAGACAGGTCGATGCGCAGCAACATCAAAATGGAAATGCCCAGCATGCAGCGCAGGAGTCGGCGGTTCATTCCACAAACTCTCCCTGTTCATTGATCTTGCGGCGCTGCCCTTGGTAGACTACTTCCGCGACGCCGTCTTGGAATTGGAAGGCCTCCTCATATTGCGGCGCGATGAGCCAATGCCCGTTGTAACCAAACATGCCGAAGGCGTGGAGCGAGTCGCAAGGCACCGAGTCAAAGCTCGCCTGAAAGTCGGGCAAACAAAATGCCTTGATGCCCTGCACCGTCTCCGGCTCGCCAGCGATGGGCCAACAGCGCACGTCAAATCCATCCATGGGATGCAATTGCCTTCCAGTGAGCAGATAGATCTGGGTATAGTCCTCGTCCCAAACCATGACCAGCGAGTCGGTCACCCGCAGGTCGGGCGCAGCCCAGATGTAATCGCCATACGGCCCGAGCAAGGAATAGCCGAGCTTGGAATGGATCACGACCATGGTGCCGGCGGGATACATCTCCGTGACGCCTTCGATGCCGAGTTCGGTCCACTCGATGCCCGAATTGCCCCAAGCAGTGTGGTGGGCTGTGTCGAAATACCAATATGTACCCTTGGGAACCTTTTTGGGAGTGCCTACGCCTTTGGCTACAATCGTCTGGGAGTGCAGAGTGAGTGGGAGTGCGAAAAACAGTGTGAATGGGAGTGTGAGAGCGAGCGGATGGATGCGGGGGGTGGTGATTTTCATGGGACAAATTCTCCTTTCAGATTGATTTTGCGACGCTGACCGTAATAGGACACTACGGCAATGCCGCCTTCAAAGTTGAAGGGGCCGTCATAAATGGGTTCGATCAGCCAATCGCCGTTGGTGCCGAGGAGGCCCCAAGCATGGATGTCTTTGCATTCCAGTGGATCCTCGAATGCAAGCGCAAACTTAGGTAAGCAATAGTATAATTTACCATCGATGGTGTCGGTGTGAAGTTCTCGGCAACGACTTTGAGAAGAAATAATCAACTCAAAAGTCTCCTTGCGCGTGGCTTCAGGTCTCGCATCGAAGATGACGGGATACCCAAGATCGGCATAAAAGATACCCTCATGGATCGCATAGCTGCCCGATCCATTGTGGAGGCGTTCTCCATCTGCCCTGACGAGTGAGAAATCGTTTTTTTCCTTCCGCAGGATCAGCACCAAGGCATTGCAAGGCTTGATTTCCTTTACCAGACGGCCAAAATAGGCCTCTTGCCATTTGCCGAGCTTGTAGTGATAGGCATGTTCGTCGCTTTGGTTGTGAAACCAGGTATTTTCCAGGGCAGTCGCCGGCAGCGTGTCTCCGCGCAAGATCACAGGCTGACTCAGGGCGATGGCTGGGCAGATGAAAAAAAGCAGCTGCGCAAGCAAGCCGCCCACTCCGCGATTGTAGCGCATGAGCATTGATGTGAAGGTGGTTGGACGGTTGCTCATTCTACCCTCTCCCCCGTTTCATTGATTTTGTAGCGCTGCCCATACCGTGACACCACGGCAATGCCATCTTCAAAGGTGATGGGCGCGTCATAGTCTGGGGGAATGAGCCAAATGCCGCCATCAGACAAAATGCCCCAAGACCTCATGGCTGCGCAACTGACGTCGTAGGGGTTGCTTGCGGCAGGCAAGGGCACTGTCCAGGCAAGCTTTTCCTGAACCTTTTGAGCATCCAATCCTCTGCCACTACAATAAATGCTGCGCCCCAGGTCTCCTCCATTGGCATAACAATAATAGCTGGTGAGAGAAAAGCCAAAGAATAGCGAATCGGAGCAAACGAAATCATCGACGCGGAACTGCATCGAGGGTTGCGCAGCCGGCACCACCATGACTTGCCTGCTATTTGCACCCCGAAAATGGAAGATAAAATGATGGTTGCAAGAATCGACAAAGTCGATGTCTGAGGCCACTGGACTCAAACTCCTCCCCGACCTGTACCACAAGACACCCGTGCTCGTCTGCAAGGCCATCTGGTCGACAGCAATCTTTGCAGGCATGCTTTCCTGCACGAGCAAGGGTAACTGCGCCCGCAGGGGCATGGCTACATGCATGAGCAGGCACCATAGGCACATTGCGCAGATGCGCAACGCGTAGCGAGCCGATGCTGTTGCCGATTCATTCATTCCACAAACTCCCCTTTTTCATTGATCCTACGCTTTTCACCATAGTACAGTACATCGGCGAATCCATTTTGGAAACGGAAAGGTGCATCAAATTTGGGTTCGACGAGCCATTCGCCGTCGGTGCTGAGCATGCCCCAATTTTTGAGTGCATCATTCTGATGAACGCCTCCTTTCAAAATGCCATCGGCATATTGGGGCAGGCACATTACATCCTTGCCCTTCAATTTGGCCAACCTGTACACGGCGCTGGAATTACACTGGGCGATGGTGACAGGCCGGGACAGGCCGTTGGAATATTGGGTGATGTGCTTGTTGCCCTTGAGCAAGGAGTCTGGCAAAAGGTCCTTGGCACTCAGCGCGCTCAAGAGCTGACCTTGCGCATTGAAAATGCGGGTAAAATACATCTCCTCGACCAGCACGAGCTGGTCACAAAACACAGCCCGGTCAAAGCCCCATAGGCCACTGATCCGCTGCAAACCATGGTCGCCCAGGCGGGAGAGGATTGCAGATTTTGTATTGTAATACCAAGTGCCCACACGCGCCCCGTTGGGCGTGCCATCGGTGCCTGTCTCGAAGCGTATCTGCGCAGGCAACTCAAGTTGGGATCCTACAAACAGGCTCAGCAACAAGCCGATTTTGAAAATAAAAACGCAGGATTGCTGATGTATGGTTGGTGTCGTCATTGGCTGCGAAGATCTGCTCATTCCACAAACTCTCCTTGCTCATTGATCTTGCGCTTTTGGCCGTAGTAGGTGACCTCGGCGATGCCGTCTTGGAAGTGGAAAGGCTTGTCATATTGGGGTGCGATGCGCCAGTGGCCCTCATGGTCGAGCAGCCCCCAAGTGTGCAGGCTGCTGCAGTTACAATTGGGGCCTTGGTACATGCGCGGCATGGCGATGCATGGACTGCCACCGATCGTGTCGATGATCATCGGATTGTTTTTGCACCACCCATAAATTTCACCCAAATCGATCGACATATTGTTGCCACGCCAACTCACGATCATGCTGTCCCCAAAAAAGATGGCGCGATCATATTCTGACATTATGGTTCCCCGATCTTCCTGGGCGTAACCGTGGCCTGCACTGTCTTCCACCCAAACATGCCCAAATGCAATGCGAACCTGCGCTACAGGCATTGCGGTGTAGTCGTGCCATCCACGTTCGAGATGCCTCGTTTCCACTGGCTGGAAATGCCAGATCTGGTGGTGGAGCGTATCCCAAAACCAAACGTTGTCGGCTTCAATCGAGGGGGCATGGTCTCCCCTGACGACGATGGGCTGCGACCACAGTGCGCGCGTGAGCGCGATTGTCACCGCGAAGGCAAGTGTGAGCGTGCGCAATACCCTTGCCGACCAAACGATAGATTTTTGAGCTGTTGTTTTCATGCGATACGATCTTTCACAGTTTCTAGGATTTCATCAGATAGCAGGAAACCTTGCCTTGGGTTCTTCGGTAGGATTTGCAAAAGGTTGCATCGATTGACTCCAAATAATTCTTCATTCGACAAACTCTCCTTGCTCATTGATCTTGCGCTTTTGGCCGTAGTAGCCGACCTCGGCGATGCCGTTTTTGAAGTGGAAGGGTTCGTCGTAGATGGGTTGGATGAGCCATTGGCCGTTTTCTCGGTCAATGATTCCCCAAGTTCGAATATCGGATTGCTCCATGATCGAAAAGTGACCATAGCACGAGTACAAGCAATATCCTTTTCTACCATTAAGGGTCTCAAGTTGAAGTGGGGCATTTGGCAACAAAAGACGCTTAGCAATGATGCCCTGCGGAGGAATAGCGATGATTTGGATTTCCTTTTTGGAAAAAAAGGTCACAACCGATTGACCACAAAACAATGAATCACCGTAAGAAAACGGACTAAAAAAACTCTTGCTCAAATAAATTTCAGAGCCATCCATTTTCGGTAAAATCAGGATATTCCCACAGGTCTCAAATGGCTGAAAATCGAACAGATTTAAGCTTTCCCATTTTTCGCCCCCTCCAGGGTAATACCAGACCTTATGCTTCAGCGTATCCAAAAACCAATCCACATTCGGCTCTGGTGCGGGAAGATCAGCTTTTTTGCTGTATCGAATTTGGGCACCGACTGATAAATGTGCCAACAAACCGCAAGTCAAAACCATCACCATCAAAAGCGGCTGATGATCTATTAATGAAGTTGAGGCCCTGTTCGGTTTCATTCCACAAACTCTCCTTTCTCATTGATCTTGCGCTTCTCGCCATTGATCATGACATCCGCGGTGCCGTCACGAAAAATGAAGGGCGCATCAAACTGTGGCGCTATCGCCCAGTTGCCGAGGCTGTCGATCATGCCCCAGTTGCTCAGTTCATGGTAGTCCAGACCCCAATCTGCCCGCTCATCGTCGGGTACACAGACCATGTATCGGCCGCGATAGGGTGGTTCTGGCATATTGTCATAGCCATAATACCGCGCCAAGATCTTGCCTTCATTGTTCAGGATTACTTGTCGTTCTGCATCGGCAACCCAAATCTTACCCAAATGATAGTAGTGGTTGGCGTACTTCACGAGCAGCTCGCCTTGCAGTGTTGCAAGGGAGTATTGATCGCCACTCCCGACCTTGATCATCCCATCAATATAGGAAACCCCGCGCAAATTACCCAACAGCAACACATGCCATTCTCCTGCTGAAAATACAAAGACTGAATCGTCGTCGCCATAGGGCTGATGGATATACCACCAACCCGCCTGCGGATGCTTAGGCTTTTGCGGACCGTAGCAAAATGCAAATCCGTCGGGGCCCGTGGCTTCGATCACGTTGTTTGGAAAGCGTAGCGACGACTGCGCCTGTAGCGAGCCGCAAAGCAAAAGCAAGGCGGCGATGTATTTCCAGGGACTCAGCAGCTCTTTGGTGAGTTGGGATGATTGCAATCGTTGTTTCACTCTACGATCTCTCCTTTTTCATTGATCTTGCGTTTTTGGCCGTAGTAGACGACCTCAGCGATGCCGTTTTGGAATCGGAATGATTGGTCATATTTGGG
>JANPHP010000447.1:0-4197 GCA_031424495.1 Bacteroidota bacterium
GATCAGCCTCCATTTATCATTAACTTTACCCTCGAATGCTGCCGCGATTCGGTGTCCAAGCATGATATGGAAGATTTGAAGACGTTGCGCCATATTCTATTGCTGTTGCTGTCGATGTACTTGGGGGGGCAATGTGTCTCAGCCCAAGACGAGGGTTTGGTGGAGCCTGTCTATGGCTGGCATGCCTATACGAGCCACAAATCGGTGATCGAGATTTCCGTGATGGGCGACACTGCTTATGTGATCACTGCTGGAGGACTCATCGTTCACGACTTGCGCACGGCAGAAAACCATTTGTTCACCACGATCGACGGCCTCAGCAGTGTCGATCCCTCGGCGGTGCTGGCCGATCCGCTCACGCGACGGGCATTTGTCGGCTTCAAAGACGGTACGATCAACTATTTTGACACAGACGGTCAGATCCACATCGTCACTGACATTAGCCGCAACCAACAATTTACCTCCAAGCGCGTCAACCATCTCTTTGCCAAGGATGGGCTGCTCTATATCGCGACCGATTTTGGTGTAGTGGTCTATGACATCCTCGCCCGCGAAACCAAATACTCAATCGTAAAAATCGCCAACAATGCCACAGGCAGTGTCGTCAACAGCGTGGCGATCGCTCAGGGCCGCATCTGGGTCACCATGGGCTCGCTCGGTGTCTGGTCGGTAGGCATGCAAGCCGGGAATCCGTCGCAACCTGATCTATGGGAAAAGGAATCTGGCTCATCTGCCCTGCCACTCGGCCGCAGCAACTACATCTGTGTTGCCCGAGATGAGCTTTATGCGCAGGTAAAAGACAGCATTTTCAAGAAGTTGCCCAACCAAAACTGGCAAGCCAGCAGTTTTCCAGCCGAAGACTGGAACTACCTCAATTCAGATGGCGCCAATGTCTATGGGACCTTCAGGCGTTCTGGTTTTGTATTGCAATATGCGGATGGCAACATGGTGCAGGGCGACAACCTCGGCAAGATCATGTGTACCGCCGTCTCGCGTTTTGGGGATGCGATGATTGGCGACAGCCTCGGCGGTTTTCAAACCCTGCGCTTTGGCGAGGGCTTTTTTGAAATCGGTCCCGATTGCCCCAAAAACAACAATGTCGCGGACATGGCTGCGGCATTCGGTGAATTGTACATCGCCCCCAAGGGTCGCGCAGGCAGTTCTGCCCGCGCCTATGACAAGAGCGGCATTCAATTTTATGGCCTGCACAAAGACGGCTGGAAGATCACCGACTTCCTCACCGGCCCGCTCACCGATGTCTACCAAGATTTTTACCGTGTAGCCATCGACACGTCGAGTGGGCGCTGCATACTCGGCTCATGGGGCGAGGGTTTGGTGGAAATGTTGCATGGCGAATATGTGCGCAGCTACAATTCCACCAATTCAGGACTCCACTATGGTCTCAACGGGCACTTGGTGGCGGGTGTGGCATTTGACGAATTTGGCAATCTCTGGATCGCCCAAGACCTGAACGATGTGCCCTTGCAATGCCTCACGCCCGATGGGCAGTGGTATTCCTACAGAGCGCCCTTCACCATGTATGCTTTTGGGCTCAGCCTCGATGCACTCGGCAACAAGTGGATGATCAACAATGGGGCAGGCATCGCTGTTTTCAACGACAACTATACCCCCGCCGATCCCAGCGATGACGATTGGCGGCAACTCACGGCCGACTATGGCCGCGGCAACTTGCCCAACAACTCCGTGTTTTGCATCGCCGAGGACCATGACCTGCAAGTCTGGATCGGCACGAGCGAAGGCGTGAGCATCATGTATGATCCATCATTGCTGTTCACCAGCGATTTTCAGGATGCAGCCTGCCCCATCATCGATGGCTACTGCCTCTTCAGGGATCAGCAGGTCAATGACATCGCCGTAGATGGCTACAACCGCAAATGGATCGCGACTGAAAACGGTGTCTTTTTGGTGAATTTGGATGGCACAGCCGTGCTGGAGCACTTCACCGAGGCCAACTCACCGCTCTTTGACGACGACGTGCGGTCGATCACCATCGACCCACAAACGGGAGAGGTTTTCATGGGCACGGCCAAAGGTGTGATCAGCTATATCGGCGACGCCGTGCAAGGGCTCCCGAATGCCGAAACGCTCTATGCCTATCCCAATCCTGCCTACGTGGATCAGGCTACACCCGTGATGATCAAAGGGATGCGTGCCTTTTCATCGGTCAAGGTGACGACCACTTCAGGTAGGCTGGTGCGCCAACTCGACGCGCAAGGCGGCGAGGTTCCTTGGGATTTGCATGATACCTGGGGTAACCCGGTGGGTCCCGGCATCTATTTACTCATGGTGGCCGATCCCGATGGCAAGGGTGCAGGCATCGCCAAGATTACCATCCTAGAAAATACACAACCGAGATGAGGCTGCTTCGTCCCCATATTGCTGCGATTGCTGATCCCAAATTGTGGGTTTGTTGCTTGCTTGTTGCGCTCACCTGCATGTGCCAACCGCTGTCTGCGCAGCGCATTGCGCCTGTGGACGCATGGACCTCCTATGCGGGCAACAACAATCCCAAGCAACTGGTCAAGGTTGGCGATACCTTTTACGCCATTTCCAATGGTGGCCTATTTTCCTACAACCGCATCACCAAGGCGACCAAGGCCTACTCGACCATCGATGGCTTGAGTGAATTGGATGGCAAGTCGATCTACCACGATGCGCGCTCAGGCAAGACATTTATCGGCTTTGGAGATGGCATGCTCAATTTTTTTACCGATCCTGAAAAGGGTTTCAGCTACATCTCCGACATCCAACGCTCGCTGCAATACACCGCCAAAACCATTAACAAATTCACGTCCTACCAAGAAAATCTCTATGTAGCGACTGAGTTTGGCATCGTGGTCTATGACATCGACCGCAACGAAACACGCGCTACCGTGAGCAAGATCGGCGGCAACCCCGCCGGCATCGCTGTGAGGGACCTACTTTTCGTTGGCGATTCACTCTATGCGGCCATGGGGAATTATGGCGTATGGCGGGCTTATGTCGGCCACCCCAACATCACGCAGCCTTCGGCATGGGAGCAAGTCACTGGGCACAATGGACTCAGCACAGGCAATTGCAGGCTGCTGGGCAAGACCAATTCAATGGCCTACTTGCAGATCGGCGACACGATTTTCCAGCGCAGCAATGGGGTCGGACCTTGGGCTTTGGCACCCATGCCCAACCAAAAATGGAACTCCATGCTGGGTTGGGAAGATTATTTTCTCCTCACCTATGGCACCGTCATGCGGGTCGTGGAGCCGACTGGTTCGCAATACCTCGTCTATTCGCGGGGGAATATTTATACGGGTTACATTGACTCCTCCATGGTGATGATGGGCGACACGGTAAACAGCCTGAACCTTTGGCTGGGCAAGACCGATTCGACCGAAGATGCCTATCCGCCGGGACCCTATACCAACAAAGTGACGGCGCTAGCCGTGGGAAACCAAGAGTTTTATGTCGCGCCCGAGGGCAAGGCAGGTTCATCGGCGCCCGCAGGAAATCCAGACGGATTTTGGCATTTTAATCCGAAAAAAGGCTGGCACCGCTTCAATGTCGAGGATGAGCTGTCGCGTGACTCGGTCTGGGCAGAGTTTGCGCGCTGCGCCTACCAAGTCAGGGACAGCGTCTGCTACATGGGCAGTTGGAACCACGGCATCATTCGCCTCAAGGCCGGCAAAATCACCCACGTATGGACTCCCCAAAATTCCAACCTCAATGGTGGCGTCGGTAACTCGATCAGGGTGAGCGCGCTCGCCGTCGACAAGGATGAAAACGTCTGGGCCACGGGCATCGTCGCAGATTACAACCTGAACGTCTTTACATCCGCAGATTCAGTTTGGCATCCCTATTCCATCACCGGCATGTACCCGATCGGCATGGTCATCGATGACTGGGGCAACAAGTGGATCAACAATCAAGGCCTCGGCATTACTGTATTCAATGAAAACGGCACCTTTGATGTTTCATCCGACGACAAAGTCAAGAATCTCACCGCGGAGCATGGCCGTGGAGGCCTGCCGACTAATACCGTCTATGCCCTCGCCAAGGACTTGAAAGGCCAGATTTGGGTCGGCACCTTGGAGGGCGTCGCTGTCTTTGCCAATCCTAGCGCAGTTTTCAATACCACCTTTTCCGATGCAAGCTGCCCCGTGATTGAGGGCTTTTGTCTCTTGCGTGATCAGCGTGTAAATA
>JANPHP010000448.1:0-17805 GCA_031424495.1 Bacteroidota bacterium
TTTTTGAAGCCCAAAATGGAGCCTTGGGCTTGAATCGCCTTCCTAAAATTGGCGCCCAATCTTTTTACTTTTTGTGTGATTGGCTTTCAGCAAGACCGTCTTTGGGGCGGCATCGGATGGCCTCAGCTAGTAGGCTAGTCAACGGCAAATATTGCCAATCTGCGCTCTCAGTTGCCCTTTTGGACTTTGTAACTGCTTGTGCAAGTGAGCTTTTCAATCCAGTGCTTTTTGATACTCAGGCGATCTGAATGTCCATTTCGGAGGGCGATTGCGTTATGTTCCTAATTTTGCCTCGGAAAGCAGGGTGTATATTTTTTTTATTTTTTGCAGAAATCGTAAAATATGTTGGGAAAAAAGCGACGTTCCGTTATATTTGAGATGCTTTCTGTGAGCACCTACCTTTTAGTAAAGCTTCATTCTGTATGTCTCCAGCTTATAAATTCGTAATGTTGATCGATGAGGATGAGATTGATAATATTATCAATCAAAAGATCATCGAGTCCAATAATTTCTCCGAAAGGGTGATGGTTTTTCAAACGGGGACTGACGCCCTGGACTTTTTGCGTGTAAATTCCAAGAATGGGGAAAATCTGCCTGATTTGATCTTTTTGGACATCAACATGCCCATCATGGACGGCTTCCAATTCCTTGAGGAATTTGAAAAATTGGAGTCTCCTATACTGGACAAGAGCAAGATCATCATGCTCTCGTCGTCGATCAGTCCGAGAGACATCGACAGGGCTGCGAGCAACCGCTTCGTCAAGAAATACCTCAACAAGCCACTCAACTCGCGGTACCTCCAAGCGATCACCATTTGATGTAAGGAAATTTCCTCAAGTAATAAAAAAGGGACAGTCACTGTCCCTTTCTTTTTGGGTATCTTCCTAAGGAATTGTTAAACGTTTTTGCCCTCGTAGGAACGCAATGCATCGCGTACCTACGAGGGCAAAAATGTTTAGACATCGCTAACTATGAGGTCAAATGCATTCATTGCCGTGCGCAATGCGCATTACTCCCTATTCCACCAGCCCCTCCCATTCCCCGAAACGGCCTGTGCGCTGGATTTGTTCTCGTAGGTACGCGATACATTGCGTACCTACGAGTTCAAATCCCTTCAATCCCTGTTCCAACGCTCCTCCTATCCCCCAAAACGGCCTGTGCCCGACATGATGGTCATGACGGGCACAGGCTGAAACGATGTGATAGAGATGTCGCTAGCGCATCAGTGATTGGCAGAATTGTTATTGAATGCAAGGCTCAAATCGAGGTAAGGCAAGAATGCCTTGATGCCCTTGTTGCATTCATGATACTCCTCAAGCAGCTTTTTGGTCTGCCCGACTTTCTTGGCAGACTTGCCGCTGAGGCGGTTGCTGAGAATCTTGAGGAACAATCGTCCGTTGTCGTATTCCGAAAAATTGGACTTCTTGAACTGGCGCTGTAAGCTCAAAATCAGCTGATTAGCAAGGTCCACTTCATCTTGAAGTACATAGGTGAGCGACAAGAAAAGCTTGACCTCTGCGTCCATGTGCGGGAACTTGCGCAGGTTCACCTTGTTGCGCATGCGGTAGAGTATCCGCGATGCGTTTTCATAGTTTTTGGAATAGTAGGCCACGTAGGCCTGAAACATCGAATAGTTGACGTAGGTGACGGTGCGCTCAGGATCGATGTCGATTTTGCGAATGTACTGCTTGTAGTCTTGCAGCATTTCATCGAGCGTGTCTTCGCTGAGGTGGCGCTCCAACTTGAAAAATAGGATCTGCGAACACTCCATGCCAAAATTGAAGTCTGTGAGCAGCTCTTCAATCTTGTAATCCAACAGTTCAAAGTAGATTTTTTCGCGTTCCCTCGCCTTTTGGTTGTGGTAATAGAGGAAGCGCAAAAAGTCAAAAATCAAGTTGATGTTTTTGAAAAGGATGTCTTCCTTGCCATTTTCCAAGATGGTGAAACAACGATCAAAGACCTCCTCTTGAGAATCCATGATGTCGAGCACGCGCTCTGGCAAATCCAAAAACTGCCTTGAATACAAGTGAATGATGGACTTGCAAATGTAAATGCGCTGCGAATCATAGAGATTGTTCAAGTTGTTGACACTCTCGATGATTTTGATCATCTCATTGAAGTCGCTCTTGCGGCGCCCGAGGTAAAAACGCTCATAAGCCCTGAAAAATGCCATGACGGCATTGATAGCTTTCTCAGTCGTCAAATAAAATGCGACAGCCTGGTTGAAAAGCTTGTCGTACTCGTTTCGATTTTCATCGTCGTGGTTGTGCAACATCTTGAGTGCACGGTACACGACCATGAGCACGAGTGGATTGTCAATCTCGATCATCGTCTTCTCCAGACGCTTGAGCGTGGTGACAGAAATCTCCCGCGGGCTGTTGAAAATGAGGTCGTAGACCTTGAAGACCTTGTGAATGGCCTCCATTTTGGGATCCCCAAGCCGATTGAGCAAGAAACTCTCAACTTTTTGGTTGAGGCGTGACTTCAAGACATAAAACGCCGAAGCTGAGATGTCCTGCTTTTCCAGAAAGTCCTCAACCGGGTTGTCACTTTCCCGAATAGTCTTGAGAAACAAGGCGCTCTTTTCAGCCTTGTTGGATGTCAAGTTTTGATAAATATCGTCAAACTCCTCTTCAGAGAGCTGCTTGATGATCTTATATAACGGATCCAGATTTTCTGAGTTAGCCATAAGGAAGACTTCTCTGACTCGAATTTGTGTTCAGACCGAATATTAGCCAAATTCGAGGAAACAAACCATATCGATTTACAGGCAACTGTACCTGTTATGCTGAAACACAGCACTTTCCGATTTTCAGATGTAAGAATAACCCGTCTTTTGTTTTGCAGGTCATTGCTGACGGTGGTGATATTTGATTCGAAGCATTTACAAGGTTTGGCTAGTTGAAAGGTTTAGGAGGCTGTTTGGCCTGTGGATGAGCGAACAGGCTATTTTCTGACGGCTAGGCAAAGTACTTTTTGGACTCCTCCCAAAGCAGGTCCATTTCCGCCAAGCTCATGTCTTTGAGATTGCCACCCGTCGCAGCAACTTGCGCCTCCAGGTACTCAAATCGGTTTCTGAATTTTTTATTGGTGTGCTCCAAAGCGTCTTCAGGATTGATTTTGAGAAAGCGGGCATAGTTCACCAATGAAAAGAGCAAGTCTCCAAATTCCTTTTCCAACCGTTCGTGATTGGCACCGGTTTCAGCGTGCACCTTGGCCTCGGCGTGTAGCTCTTCGAGCTCCTCTTGGACTTTGAGCCAGACTTGCTCAGGCTCCGCCCAGTCAAAGCCGACCGAAGCCACCTTTTCCTGCATGCGCTGGGCCTTGATGAGGGCAGGCATGCCTTGCGGCACGCCGCTAAGTACCGTCTTTTTCTTTTGGTCCTTTTTTTCCAGCATTTTGATTTGCTCCCAGTTACGGTTCACATCTTCGGCCGTCTCGGCCTTGAGGTCACCATAAATGTGCGGATGCCGCCGAATGAGCTTATCAGTGAGCCCGTTGAGCATTTCCGTTGTGGTAAACTGATCTTGCTCCTCCCCGATGCGTGCATAAAACAGCACGTGCAGCAAGATATCGCCCAGCTCGATCTTGAGCTCCTCCCAATCGTCTTGCACGATCGCATCGCTCATCTCATACACCTCCTCAATGGTGAGGTGACGCAGGGATTCTTTGGTCTGCACACGGTCCCAAGGACATTTTTCACGAAGTTCATGGACAGTGCGCACGAGGCGCTCAAATGCGGGGAGAAGCTGCTCATTCATGGGTGCAAGATTAATCTGATTCGCCAAGATTCACAAATGCGGCTGGCATTCACACCGCTACCCTCAGAAAAAACTGCTACTTTTGCGCCGTGATTACTCTAGAAAACATTGGCTTTGAATACGGCGGGCGTTGGCTCTTTCGTGATACGACCTTGCAAATCAAGCCCGGAGACCGCATCGGCCTCGTGGGCCGCAACGGTACTGGCAAGACAACCCTGCTCAAATTGCTCACTGGGCAAGTCACTCCAGTAGAAGGCAAGCTCAGCATGTCCAAGGGCTTGAAAATCGGCTATTTGGAGCAGGAAATGCAAAGCGCTTATGTCGGAAAGTCGGTTTTTGAGGTCACCAAGCAGGCATTTGCCGAGCAGATGCAGCTGCACGACGAGATCGAAGTGTTGCTCGCTAACCCGGCGCTGAACCACGATGATCGACTCATCCATGAGCTCGCCGACAAGCAACATGCCTTGGAGGCCCTCGACGGCTACAATATAGAGTCCAAAATCGCAGCAGTCTTGGCGGGTTTGGGTTTTGACGAGGAGGCCCAAGGGAGAGATTTTAACAAGTTCTCAGGTGGATGGCGCATGCGCGTCATGCTCGCGCAACTGCTGCTCCAAGAGCCCGACTTGTTGCTCCTCGACGAACCGACCAACCACTTGGACTTGCCCTCGATCCAATGGCTGGAGGAATACCTGCGCGATTTCAAGGGCGCATTTGTGATCGTTTCTCACGACCGTGAGTTCCTAGATCGCCTCATCACCTCGGTGGTCGAGGTCTCGTTGAGCCGTTTTTTCCGCTACAAGGGCAATTATTCATTCTTCCTGACAGAAAAGGTCGTGTTGCAAGAGCAGCACCTGCGGGAGTTTGAAAACCAGCAAAAGGCGATCAAGGACACCGAGCGGTTCATCGACCGCTTCCGGGCGAAGTCGACCAAGGCGCGGCAGGTGCAGAGCAAGGTGAAGCTGCTCGACAAGATTGATCGCATCGAGGCGCCCGAGAGTGAGGGCGGCCCCATCAACTTCAAATTCAAGCCTGAGACGACTCCAGGCAAGACTATCCTGGACCTCAAGGTGAAACGTAAGGCCTACGATGGCCGAGTCATCATCCGCGACTCCGAGCTGCATATCTTCAGGGGCGACAAAATCGCCCTCATCGGCGCCAACGGCATCGGTAAATCCACGATTTTGAGGGTGATTGCCGACATTGAGCCTTTTGATGGTGAAACCATCTTGGGCCACAACGTGAAGCCCAGCTTCTTTGCCCAGCACCAATTGGAGGCCCTCAACCCCGCCAATGACATCCTGGGCGAGATGAGCAAGTTTGTCTTCCAAAAGGGCGAGGCCTACGTGCGCGGCATCCTCGGCGGCTTCTTGTTTACAGGCGACGACGTCTTCAAAAAGATCAAAGTGCTGAGCGGTGGCGAGAAATCGCGGGTGGCTCTGGCGAAAACTTTGCTTTCAGAAGCCAATTTCCTGATGCTCGATGAGCCGACCAACCACTTGGACATCCAGAGCATTCAGATTCTCTCGGGTGCCCTGCAGTCGTATGAAGGCACTTATGTCGTCGTCTCTCACGACCGCTACTTCCTGCGCGAGATCGCCAACAAGATTTGGTATATCGAGGATGGCCTGATCCGTGAGTTTCCCGGCACTTTTGATGAATTCAACTACCACCAGGCGCAGCAAAAGGAAAAAGCGAAGCTGGAGAAGCAAGCGGCTACAGCAGTGAAAGTGCAGGCGAAGCAAGATGCCAAGCCTGCCAATCAACCAGCTCAGAAGCTCGATTTTCAGGCTGAGAAAGAGCGGCGCAAGCGTGAAACCAAGCTCAAGACCGACGTGGAGCGTACCGAGGCCCAAATCATGGATCTCGAAGATAAGCGCAGCAAACTCCTGGAGCGGATGGCCGATCCAGCGATGGCGGTGAAATTTGATGAACTGATAGGGATCCAAAAAGAAGTGGATCAAATCGACGCACAGCTCATCCCAGCCAATAAAAATTGGGAAAGGCTGTTGGATGAACTCGAACGCATGAAATTTGAAAACTAGGCTGTCGTGGATGTTGGGGCTCAGCCTGTGGGCGATGCTCTTCTCGGCATGTCCGCCGGCGGCAAGCTCCACCCAGACTTCGCCCTTGCAAGAAGAGGACTCCACGACGATCCATAAGACGATTGCTTATGAAGATCGCGTGTATGAGCCCAATGTGAAGACCGTTCAGTTTTACCGAGGAAACAATCCATTTACCTATCCGATCATCTACCTCGGCGAAGAAACACGCTTGACACTTGAGTTTGATGTGCTGCAAACGCTGGATATGCAGCCCGAGAGCTTCATCATCGACGTGATCAGCTGCGACCATGACTGGACGCCGAGCGGATTCCTGCCTTTGGAGTTCATCGATGGCTTCAACAGTGACCGCTTGTATTACGACAACAGGAGCCAAAACACCTTGGTTCCTTATGTGCACTACCGCTACGCGTTTCCGGCTGAGGGCTCGTCGTTCAAGCGGTCTGGAAACTACCTGCTGCGGGTCTATCGTTCTGGAAATGAAGAGGATCTCATCCTCACGCGGCGGCTCATTGTCACCGACCACAAAATGATCGTGACGCCTGCCATGGGCGAGAGCCGCATGGCTGATCAGCGGCGACGGGTGCAGCGGGTAGACTTCAACCTGCGGTTTGCAACGCAGTTTCCAGGCATTTTCGATCCGCGCAACGACCTCAAGGTCTACATTCTCCAAAATTTCAGGTGGGACAATGCCGTGAGCGGGCTGCAGCCAATGTTCTTCACTGCCGAGCAGCTTGATTATCAATTTGATGCAGCCAACAATTTTGAAGGCGGCAATGAGTACCGCATGCTCGACATCCGCAGCACCCGCTTTCGTACCCAGTCAGTGCAAACGATGGTGAATGAGGATACGATCATCAGGTATTCACTTTTCACGGATGAGCCTCGGCCCAAAAATGTCTATTTCAGCCGGCAGGACCTCAACGGCAATTATGCGATCAGCGTGCAGGAATATCCCAATGCGAGCTATGAGGCCGACTACGTCTTTGTGCGTTTTGGGCTGAAGTGGGGCGAACCCATCAAGGATGCCGATGTCTATTTGATGGGCAAATACAATGATTGGCGGTTGGATCCTGAAAATCAGCTCTCCTACAATCCCGCAGCGTCACGCTACGAATGCGAACTCCTGCTCAAACAAGGCGTTTACGATTATTGCTACGTGCTCAAGTCGCCGAGCAATGGGCATCTGGACGAAGCCAAGTTTGAGGGCTCGCATTCCGAAACCGAAAACTACTACACGATACTGGTCTACTACAAGCCGATCGGAGCCCGTGGCGCGGAGCTTGTGGGCATGCGCCACGTCAATTTCTACGATCGCTAGGCCGCCGGGCTAGAACAGGCTCAGTTGATTCAAATTTTCGACCTGCTCGACCAGTTTTTCGGGTTTTGCTTTTTCCGGCACAACTGTCTCAGGCACACGCAATTGCAATTCCATTTCTGAGGAAAGGAAGGTTACAAGCTCTTCATAGGAGCCTTCAAAGTATTTTTCCAGGAAGTCCCTGAAGAATATGCGACTGTAGGCACGCTTGGCAACGGTCGGGTAATATTCAAAAGTCTTGCTGTAGGCATTGTGCCGGGCAAATCCTTTCTTTTCCAACGTGCGCAAAATCGTCGATACCGTGCTCTGATTGGGCCTGGGATCGGGATAAGCCGCAATGATATCCTTCAAAAATGCCTTGTTCAGTCTCCACAAGACAAGCATCATCTCCTCCTCGGCGCGGGTGAGTTTCTTCATTTTCAACCTTGACATTAATTCTAAGCCAAAGGTCGTAGAATGAATTTATACAAACAAGGATTGATTTTAGCGATCAATACTTATTCACATAAATCAAGTTTTAATTTCTAGACTAGACGCAGCGTTTGAAAAACCAAAACCTGATTGCAAATCACAAAACTTAATTCAGCAACCCAAAAATGTATTTAATAAACAAGTATCTATTTTTATAAATCAACCGATGCTTCGCTCCTAACTCCTCTCCTGTGCCTCCCCTGCTGCCCCTCTCCCACTTTCGATTGCCTGTCTTGTCAATTGACTATCAATGCATTTCAAAATACTTGGATCGATTTTTGAATCGATGCTTTCTGGCACGTTACCTTGCCGTATTTTGCAAATATGCAGCGCTTCATTCTCTTGCTATCCTTCGTTATAGGCATCACAGCTGGGCTAAGCGCCCAGTTTCCTGGACATCTGCCACCGCCCAATGATATGTGCGCCAAAGCCATCGAACTCGTCGCAGGCGATCGCCTCGACGGTCATAGCAACGAAGACGCCACCGTGAGCCTCGACTACGAGCGACCCGCCACGGTAGAAACGACCTGCATCCAAACCATCGAAAACGATATCTGGTACAAGTTCAAAGCCGTCGAGGGCGTCGCGATGTATGAAGTGCAGATCACAGCTGGCTTTTGCACGACGCCAGCGGGCTTGCAGGCGCTCCTCATCCAAGCAGATGGCTGCAGCGCGTCCAAATTTGTGTACCGAGGCTGCTCCAACAAAATCAACACCGACACGATCAAGCTCTTCCTGGACGCGCCAGAGCCCAACCAGAACTATTTTATTTGGATAGACGGCTACGATGGCACAGTCTGCGAGTTTGAAATCGCGCTCGTGCCAAGGCCAGCCAAGCGGCCTGCCGACTATCGCTTCATGCGTTTTGACTACGCGGCGGCCTCTGAGCCTGTCGAGACGCGACCCGACCTATCGGCAAGTTTCGCAAACAATGCCGCAACCTTGGAGTGGTCAGCTGACCAGCGAGAGGGCAATGCATTGTTTATCATAGAGTTGCTACCAGAATTGCCCGATGTGCCGCAAGCGTCGCGCTATGCACGTGTGGTTGGATTTTTGGAGTCCAAAAATCTTGTAGGCCAAGGGGTTCATCATTACGCATTTACTGATTTTGTCACGCCCTATAACCAAGGCAAACCCTACCGCTACCGCATTGTGCTTGTGGATGAGGATGGTACACGCACGGTCTCACAGACGGTGGAGGTCAAGGCAAAGCTCGTCGAGAGTTATGAGGTGCGCGAGGTGAAGGCTGCGCCGGAGCCTGGTAAGTATTTGGTGCACTACATCAACCGCAAAAAAGGTCAGCGATTTGATGTCTCTGTGCTCAATGCGGAGGGTATTCAGGTAAAGCACATGGTGCTGGACAATGAGCCGCTGCAAGACGGTGACATTACGATCGATATGAATGCATTTGAGTCAGGCGAATATTTTTTCATCATGGCGACGCATCGCGACAGCTTCAAGCGCGCTTTTATGCATAGTAAACCCTAAAAAAAAGCATCCCCCGAGGAGGATGCTTCGTGTCTCTTGATGAAACCTATCTCTTAGTATTCGTCTTCATTGAAGAGGAAATCATCCTTGGTAGGATAGTCAGGCCAGATTTCTTCGATGCTCTCGTAGGCCATGCCATCTTCTGGAAGGTCTTCGAGATTCTCAGTCACCTCCAAAGGAGCTCCAGAGCGCTGTGCAAAGTCAATCAGTTCTTCTTTGGTCGCGGGCCAAGGAGCGTCTTCGAGATAGGTTGCGAGTTCGAGGGTCCAATACATATTGCTTACAAGACTATAAGTGGAAAAAAAATAATCGCAAAGGAAAGGAAAAAAAAGAACTCAAGAGGAAGATTTTGAATGGACAGCGAAAAAATAATCCATGCTCGCTTCACTTGATTTAAGCTAATCAAAATAATCGGGAATTGCAATGCTGCAACTGCTCGCCGACCTATGATTTACGCGGCGACCAAGCCACTTCCTCCGCTCCGGCAAGGTGCGTCATCTCCCTGGAAAAGACAAATAACCAATCCGACAGCCGATTTAGATATTGCAAAAGGATGGGCTCCACTGCCGAGGATTCGTTGAGATGAACCGTAAGGCGCTCTGCACGACGGCATACACAACGGGCCACGTGCGCCATGGAATTTGCGGGATAGCCGCCTGGCAGCACGAAATTTTGGAGTGACGGCAAATTTTCCTCCATCTGATCGATGCTTGCTTCTAGCTGCTCCACGTCTGCGGGCACGAGTTCTGGCAATGTCATGCGATTGGCATCAGGATCGGCAGCCAAGTGCGAACCCAAGGTGAACAGGTTGTCTTGGATTTGCTTGATCAGCTTTTCATAAGGCGCAGCGACCGCCTGATCTTTGAGCATTCCCATCCATGAATTGAGTTCATCGACGGTGCCGTAGGCCTCGATGCGCAGGTGATGCTTGGGTACCCGCGTGCCGCCCAAGAGGCTGGTCTCGCCGGTATCACCCTTTTTAGTATAAACCTTCATCCTAAATTTCTTGATCGGTGTTAGGTATACAACATGCGTAACCTGCAATTGTTGCTAGAGGGGCTGCAATGCCCCAAAATTGAGTGAAATAGACTTTTTGTCATCCAACATGCGCAAGGTGACGATCAGATTGCTCTCCTCCTGCGTCCATTTTAGATTGCCGAGATTGCCATCGGCTGCGCCATACTTGCTGCGCAGGTCGCTCTCCATTTCTGCAAACAAGTCGGCAGCCATGGCCTTTTCTTCCAGCAAAATGTTGAGCACGATCGCATTGACCTTCCTCACTTTGGGATCGAGGCAGAGGTATTCCAGAAAATATCGATTCTTCCCGCCGAGGTTGGATTCAAAGACGTAGCCCCATTCATCGTCGTGCTTGGGCAGTACGCCTTCTTTTTGCTTCACATCCGCCAAATCCATCCCCAAGCTCACCCCTCTGAACGTGCCGCCACGCTCTTTGAAAATCTGCGTAAACATTTCGCTGTGAGGCGCTTGTTTCTTGCAAGCGCCGAGGGCCAGCAAAAGCAGCAGCAAGAGGCTCCAAAGGCGACGATGTGGGCTAGTCAACGGCATTGCTCAGAAAACCATTTCGGGAATGTCGCCCTCGACTACGAGGCGACCTTGAGTTTTGGCGACGATCTCCTCGACCGATACGCCGGGTGCGCGCTCGCGCAGCACGAAGCCGCGCACAGGATCGATGTCGAAGACGCCAAGGTCAGAAACCACCTTTTTGACGCAACCTACACCCGTGATGGGCAGTTCGCACTCCTTGAGCAATTTGCTCTCGCCTTCACGGTTGGTATGCTGCATGGCGACAATGATGTTGTCGGCGCTGGCCACAAGGTCCATCGCGCCTCCCATGCCCTTGACCATCTTTCCTGGAATTTTCCAGTTTGCAATGTCGCCGCGTTCATTCACCTCCATTGCCCCGAGCACAGTGAGCTGCACATGGCCGCCCCTGATCATCGCAAAGCTTGTGGCTGAGTCAAAAATGGACGAACCCGCCAAGGTGGTGACCGTCTGCTTGCCGGCATTGATCATGTCGGCATCGACTTCGTCCTCATAGGGAAAGGGTCCCATGCCCAAAAGCCCATTTTCTGATTGGAAAACGACCGAAATGCCCGTTGGCACGTAGTTGGCGACCAGTGTAGGGATGCCAATCCCGAGATTTACGTAGTAGCCGTCTCGCAACTCTTGTGCGATGCGCTGGGCTATCTGTTGTTTCGTCAATGCCATAAAGGAGCAGAATTTACAGGATTTAGAGAATTGAGCTTGGGGTTGAATTTTGGGCGGTGAAGTGCAGCTGATACCAGTTTGGAACTGAGTTTTGGGTGGTGAAGTGCTTCTGAATTCAGTATAGAATTTGGCTTGGGGTTGAATTTTGGGCGGTGAAGGGCTTTTGATATCAGCTCCTCGTTCTGGTTGTGCGCTGCTCGATGCGTTTTTCGTAGTTGCTGCCTTGGAAGATGCGCTGCACGAATATGCCGGGTGTGTGGATTTGATTGGGATCCAATTCGCCGGCGGGTACCAAGTGTTCGACCTCGGCGATGGTGATCTTGCCGGCAGTCGCCATCATCGGATTGAAATTGCGCGCTGTACCTTTGAAGACCAAATTTCCCATAGTGTCGCCTTTCCAGGCCTTTACCAAAGAAAAGTCAGCCCTGAGCCAGCTTTCCAATAAATAAAATTTGCCTTCAAACTCCCTGATTTCCTTGCCATCGGCGATTTCTGTGCCATAGCCTGCGGGTGTGTAGAATGCAGGAATGCCTGCTCCACCAGCGCGCACGCGCTCTGCAAGCGAGCCTTGTGGAATGAGATCGACTTCGAGTTCGCCAGATAGCAATTGCCGTTCAAACTCTGCATTCTCCCCTACATAGCTGGAGATCATCTTCTTGACTTGCCGCGTCTTGAGCATCAAACCGATGCCAAAGTCATCGACGCCGGCATTGTTGCTGATGCAGGTAAGTCCTTTGGTACCCTGACGCACGAGCGCTGCAATGCAATTTTCAGGGATGCCGCAGAGCCCGAACCCGCCGAGCATAAGCGTCATGCCGTCTTGTATGTCTTTGATGGCCTCGTCGGCACCTGAAACGACCTTGTTCATGTCTTCAAATTAATATTCGAGCCAAATCTAAGGTCTTTTTGCATGAATTCCATCCATTATCGTTGTCGAGATATTGGTTTGCGGGCGAATGAAAAGCGATTGCACGGGCATTCAAAACAGGCTAGATTTGGGAAATGTAAGGGAAAGTGACCGACACTTGAAGTCTTTCATGCCTTTGCAGTGGTTTTAGGTTGAAAAATTAAGTCAGCAGGTATAATTTTGCCCGCGCTAGCATTTTTGAAAATACCTATGCAGGATAACTACGGAAGAGAAACAGCCGGAAACTCGGCCTTGGATGAAAAAGTCCAAGACAAAGCGGCCAAGGTGGCCCAACTTTTCACTGAAATCGAAAAGGTGGTCGTCGGGCAGAAAAAAATGGTCAATCGACTCTTGATCGGCCTTTTCAGCAATGGTCATATTTTGCTGGAAGGTGTGCCTGGCTTGGCCAAAACCCTCACGATCTCATCGCTCGCCCAGGTTTTGCACCTGAGCTTCAAGCGGATACAATTTACGCCGGACTTGCTGCCTGCTGACTTGGTAGGCACGCTCATTTACAACCAGCGCGAAGCAAGTTTTGAGGTCAAGAAAGGTCCGATCTTCGCCAATATCGTACTCGCTGACGAGATCAACCGCTCCCCAGCCAAGGTTCAAAGTGCGTTGCTAGAGGCAATGCAGGAAAAACAGGTGACGATCGGCGACAGTACATACAAGTTGGAGCCCCCATTTTTGGTATTGGCCACCCAAAATCCGGTCGAGCAAGAAGGTACTTATCCGCTGCCTGAGGCACAAGTAGACCGCTTCATGCTCAAGGTACACGTCGACTATCCGACCAAGGCTGAAGAAAAAGAGATCATGCGCCGCATGGCCCGCACGGTCGCTCCCGAGCCGCTCAAGACGATCATCTCCAAGGAGGAGATTTTCGAAATCCGCCGCATCGTGGACCAAATCAGCCTCAGGGACCGTCTGGAAGACTATATCGTGGACATTGTGATGGCCACCCGCAATCCAGAACAGTATGGATTGAAGGAAATGAAGTCCTATATCGAGTTTGGCGCATCGCCGCGTGCGACCATCGCGCTCAACATCGCCTCCAAGTGCCATGCATTCATGCAGGGCCGCAGCTATGTGATGCCCGAGGACATCAAAGCCATCGCCCCCGACGTGCTCAATCACCGCATCATCCTGAACTACGAGGCTGAGGCCGAGGAAGTCACGACCAATATGGTCACGGAGAAGATCTTGCGCACCCTGCCCGTGCCCTGATCGCAAAGAGATTGATTCCGAAAAAGACGATCGATACGCCTGCGCAATTGTTACTTGCGCAGGCGCATTGATTTTTGCTAGCTTGCCATCGTGAAGGAAAAGCATTGGACATGGCTGGTCATGGGCCTCATTCTAGTCGGACTGGGCTATGCATGGATGTTTCGTCACGTCGACGACGATGCTTTTATCACGTTCCGCTACAGCAAGCACCTCGCCGAGGGTCTCGGGCCCGTCTGGAATGCCGATCAGCGCGTCGAGGGCTACACGAACTTCTTGTGGATGCTGATAATGGCTGTCCCGATCAGCTTGGGCATCGATCCCGTGATTGCAGCCACGCTCTTGTCATTGCTCTGCCTGGGACTGAACCTATTTTTGCTCTACAGGATCTCCTTGCGGTTTATCGGCCACGCGCGGATTGCAATGCTTTGCTGGCTGCCGGTGATGTGCAGCCATACCCTCCTTTTTACGGCGACCTCGGGCTTGGAAACCGCCCTCAATGGACTCCTGTGGACGATCGTGATCTCGCTCGTGCACGGCATCCTCGATCGCAGTCGGGTTGCTAGCGCGTTGCGCATGTTGTCAATTGGCTTTTTTTGTGGCCTTGCCACACTTTGCCGCATGGAGGCGATGATCTTGTTTGGGATCAGCTTCATCGCGTTGCTCGTGGCGCACTACACGCGTGCAGATCGACCACGCGCAAGATTTCAATACCTGTGGGCAGGTTTCTTGGCCCTCGTGCTTCCTTGGCTCATCTGGCGCTACAGCTTTTATGGCGATTTGCTTCCGAACACCTTTTATGTGAAAACCGCCTTACGCTCGGCAAGCAGCGGGTTTGTGTTTGTGTGCGCCTATCTCACTGCAAGCGCCGCCTGGGTGCCCGGCATCCTCTATAAGCTGCAAAAACAACGGTTAGCCCGCAATTTGAGCGGTCTGCCGACTTACGTTGCCGGCTTGGCATTTACTTTTCTGTGTTATGTGATTTGGGCAGGAGGTGATTATTTGGAATTCAGGATTTTGGTGCCCGTGCTCCCGATGCTGCTCATGTTTCCAATGTGGATGCTGGCCAAAGGTACTGAATCAGTAAGGCCTGTAGTCATTGCGTCAGGCATCATGGTACTTTTTGCGTTTGTTTGGGGTCAGGGCAATGGTCGATTTTTTAGATTTCCGCACATGAATTCGCTGGTCCATCCCTACTCGGAGGATGCGCATTTCATGTCGTTTGCGGAGCAAGGTCAGGCCATGGGGGATTTGTTGGAGCATGACGGCACCGTGCGGATTGCGATAGGCGCCTGTGGCGCAATCCCCTACTATTCTGGATTTTATGGCATCGACCTTTATGGATTGAATGAACCACGCGATCAGTTTGATGGTTATGCTACTGGCTACGGCGCGGGCCACGCGATCTTGGCAAGCTATCCCTACATCCAAGCTCGACGGCCGCATTTGATCTCGTTGCGCTGCGGATACATTGAGGCAGGTGCCGCCGAAAGCCGATACACATTAACTGACCCCAATGTCGCTGAAGTGATGCATGGCGCCACGCAAGAGGACCTGGCAAAGACCCAAATTGTGGAGTTGCCTTTGGGGAATGGTTTTGTCGAAGTCTGTATTTATCACCTGCCGCATCCAAAAATCGAAGCCTTGATAAAAAATAAAGCACTGAAAATCTACACATTGCAATAAGTGCCCATTATTTTTCAGGAAATAAGTTTGGCCTTTTCAATAAAGCTTCTACCTTTGCCTTCCCGTTCGCACCTGTAGCTCAACTGGATAGAGCACCTGACTACGGATCAGGAGGTTTGGGGTTCGAATCCCTACAGGTGTACCTGAAAATCAAGCCCTTACGCAAGTGAGGGCTTTTTATTTGCATACAATTTCCGCCTAGATCCACGCATTCGATCCTGTATCTGCAGGCCATAGGCTCAAAACTACATTCGCTATCCCTATCCAAGAATCCAGTTGGCGTTTTCAGCTTCTGCCTCACTGAACCCAGTTGTATCCAAATTCGCCATGTTGATAATTTTACGAGCTGAAATGATACTTTAATTTGCATAACCCGAATATTGATCGCAATATTGCGTAGAGAGTTGGAATTTTAGCGGCGAAGGAGGACGAGGGGAAGATGCAGTTTCCACACTACAATGAAATTCAAAACAGCAAGGACTGGATGACATTCCGGTTTGAGAGCACGGGTCCCAAAGGGAATGTTTGGAAAGTGATCCAATTTACCCCGATGCAGAAGCGGGGCTATTACAATCTCGGCATGGGAGACTGGCAAGGCGACGAGCGGCTCGACTTTGTGAGTACGACCGACAATGGAGATCGCGACAAGGTGCTTGCCACTGTGGCGCTAGCGGTTTATGGCTGGATGGAGCGCTTCCCGAGGCGCAAGATCATCTTTCAAGGCAATACAGCCTCGCGCACGCGATTGTACCGCATGGCCATCAACAAGGGCTGGGAGCAGCTGAACAAGGTTTTTCTGATTCAAGGCCTCTACTACAAGCCGGATGGCAAGATGGTGATTGCGGATTATGATCCACACAAGGATTTTGAGGCTTATGTGGTGCAACGTAGGCCCGTAACAGAATTTGCCAACCCACCGCCGTAGAATGCATCATCGAACGACCTAAATACAAAAATTGTTGGCAAAATTGCGAATGGATGTATATATTTGTCTCGGTTTGGGTTGTAGCCATGCCTTTTGCTTGTGAGGCTAGCTTTTAGTGAGTATTTGATTGTGTAGAAAGGGAAAGTAGCGATGAGTACAGAAAACAAAATTGACGATATCGCCTCTGCTTGGGCCAAGACGCGCTATCGCCGCAGCCCTGCGCTCGACGAGTTGCGGGCTTTGGTATTGTTTCCGCGCAAGGTAGCACGCTCCAAAGAGTTGCTCGATCAGGTCGATTGGCCTTGAGCGCTGCCTGCGGGTTCATTTTGTCGACCTTGCGATGGCATTGATGGAATTTAATGCTGTTTCTGCACAAGCATAATTTGCTAAATTTGGACGGTAGCGAGGTCCTTACAACACGCTGATCAAATGCATGAATGAATCTGCCAATCTCATGGATAGCCGTCGCAGGCAGTACCAAGACCCACAACGGGCTGCCAAAGTCGGCGCAGTACCGGGATCACTTGTGTTTATGGGGCGGCAACGGAGCGAAGGGGTCGCAATGCGCTTGATGCACTATGGGGAGACGACGTTTGAGGAGTTTCTGAATATCCAAGAAATGCCCGGCCCCGCCAATCCCGGCTGCGTGCAATGGCTCGATATCGTCGGGGTGCATGACCCCGACAAGATGCGGCAGATCGGCGAGCGGTACAAGCTGCACCCGCTCGTGATGGAAGATATCATGAACACTGGACAGCGACCCAAGGCTGAGTTTTCAGACGACTACATCTTCATCACGCTCAAGATGATCATGCGCGACAAGGTAGGCACCGGTACCAAAATGGAGCAAGTGAGCCTCGTGGTGGGCGATGGATGGCTCATTACATTTCAGGAAGAGGAAGGAGACCTGTTTGAGATCTTGCGTGACCGCATCCGTCAAGACAAAGGCCGCGTGCGCAAAGCCGATGCCGACTACCTGGCCTATGCCCTCATCGATGCCATCGTGGACAACTACTTCCTTGTCTTGGAAGAATTTGGAGACCGCATCGAGGCTTTGGAGTCGATCCTAATGAGTGGGCAATCGCATGGACAGCTTGCAAATCTGCAAGTGATCAAGCGCGAGATCATCAACTTGCGCAAATCAATATGGCCGCTACGCGAAGTTGTCAACAACTTCTTGAAGGCCGAGTCGGGATTGATCGCCAAAGACACCCGCCCCTACCTGCACGACCTTTATGACCACTGCATTCAGATCATCGACACCATCGAGTCCTACCGCGACATCGTCGGGGGCATGCAAGACTTGTACTTGTCTGTGGTCAACAATAAGATGAATGAAATCATGAAGGTGCTCGCCTTGATATCGACCATCTTCTTGCCCATGACGCTTGTTGCAGGGATATATGGTATGAATTTCAAGGATATGCCAGAGTTGGAGGCAAGTTGGGGTTATCCTGCCGCAATGACAATCATGCTGGTAATTGGGCTATCGATGTTTTTTCTGTTCAAACGGAGAAACTGGCTTTGAGGGTCCACCGACGTATCTGACAGCAGAATTTTAGGGTTTTCGCCAGCGTGGATCGGCGCATCCTGCACCGATGGGATATGTTGTAGAGACGCGATTGTCCAACGGCGTATCTGACGGCTGAATTTTGGGTTTTTTGCCAGTGTGTATCGGTATATCCTGCACCTATTGGATTTGTTGTAGAGACGCGATTAATCGCGTCTCTACAACACGG
>JANPHP010000449.1:0-10919 GCA_031424495.1 Bacteroidota bacterium
CTCTGCCTGCAAGACCTTCCACACGGCTTCCTTTTGTCGGGTATTGAGGGCTGCCTCATTGAGTTTGTGTTTGAGTTGCCAGTGGCGGTCTGAGCGCACATCGTGGCCCATGGAGATTTCCTTGGCAGCCTTGGCATCAAAGATGAAATTGCAGAGGTTGGGATTGATTGGAAGCCCGTTTTTGCGATGTTGCACCAAGCTGATGGCCTCGCGCAGTCGCGCGATCTGGGCTAGGTCGCCAATGAAAGTGGGCAAGATGTAGCCTGATGTTGGAAGTGACAATTCGACCGCTTCCTCCTTCAACTGCACGGTTAGCTGTCCGTTGCGCAAGCTGTGGAGTCGACCGAGTTCGCGCCCGCCATTGTAGTGGCCACCTTTGCCCGCAATTTCTTTCTCGTATTCGACTGTTTCTTGAGCGGTGAGGAATTTGAGGTTGCAACCGCGTAGGACCTTCCATTTTTCCTCCAGAAACGCTTCCAGCATTTTGGCCCCAAAGACGAGCTCGAGGCGCGTGCAACCTTCCGTTTGTGGGAAGGTGAGTGTCATTTCTGCTCCGCACACGGTGACCATGGCAGCGTGTATGGGTTGCCACGTGTCGATGTTTACCAGCGTAAGGGTACCTAGCGTGCCGCCGGCCTTAGTCTTGTTGTCCTCAAACTCAACATTCCCCTCATAGGCTCGACGCAACCTCTTCATGCTTTCCTCGACGAGCTGCTTGCATACTTTGGGATCGCTCTGTTGAAATTGCAAGCTCACCTCTATTGCCTTGACTTTGCTTTCCAATCCCTTGAACAAAAGGCCGATCTGCTTGCAAATAGCGGTCAATTCTTGGGCTGTCTGTGGCTGTGCCACGACTTCCTTGTCTTTGAATCGCAGTCCGTGGATGGCGAGGATGCCTTTGCGAATATCTGCTTTCCATTGCTCGGGGTGCAAGAGGTGGGCAAAGCCGATCTCGTAATGCAAGTCGCGTGTGTTCCAATCGGGAAATTCAAATTCTGGGTTCTCCCGCTTCAATATTGAATAGCGATCTTTCAACCCGATGCGGCTGTCGCCTTGCAAGCTGAAATCATTGCCGTCGATTTGTGCGCCTGCCTTGGCCTTGAGTTTGGCGGGAGTTGCCTCGGGTTCAACTTTTGGGATAGCTGTGCCACTGAACTGTACACTTGCGATCTCCCACTGTGATCCTGCATGTGAGAGATCGAGATTTTTGTCGGCTTGCAAGGTGATGGCCAATGCTGTATCTCCTGCAACCGCTGTGGATCGCAGTGGAAGGATTGCTTGCAAGCTACTTGCAAGACCACTCAGTGCTTGAGAGCGGCGTTGCGGATCGTCAAGCGCGTAGTCCAATTGCAACCTTACGGTCGGCGCTGGCGGAGCTAGCCAGATCTGGGCATCTTGGGCTATCGCTGTAGCCCACGATGCCCAGTCTTGCCATTCATCCAACTGAAATTGCAATTGGTTGCGCTTGAATTTGGTCCCACTCTCGCGCAACTTTCCATCCAATTCCATTAGACGCTTATTTTGAGCCTGAGAAGATTGATATTTGGGTTGCAGTTCAAAACTCAAAACCCGTTTCGGCTGGGTGGGCGGTGTCTGCCATTGATAAAAGTAAAATGACAAGGCAGACTGCAATTGTTCCACAAGCTCTGGATCTATGGTTGGTGCCCCGATCAAGTCGATGTGCCCATGCTCCTTGCCGATTTCGATTTCCGCGATTGGCAGCTCCCCCAAAATCTCCTGCAATTGCGTTTTCAATTCGGCGGCATAAAAGCTTGGATCCAATTCGTAATCGATAAAAACACCGCGTTTGCGCTGTGTGCGACGGTCTTTTTGAGTCACCTTGAACAAAATCGTTTTGTCTTTCGTGATTTTGTCCATCGCGGTGAGGTATTTGGCCCATGTTCTGATTTCTGCCTGTACCTCTGGACGTTTGCGATTGGTTGGCGCTTTGAGTTGCCACAGTTCTTCGAGCAATTCGTGAAATTGATCGGAGGTTCCAAAGGAAAGCTCAGGGTGGAAATCAATTAAAAGTTCGCGTTCCACCGCCAACGAGAGGTCGTGTTGGGTGGGAAGCTGGAGACTCATATCGATGACAAAAAAGCGTATCCCGTTCCGATCCAATCTGAAAAGGATGCGCAATGTTTGCTCTGCTCTCGGCACGGGGCAAAAAGCCTCAAACAAGATCTCACTTGGATCGTTGCTTTTTTTGCGGAAGAATATTGCGGTGATGGGCTTGTAGGCCAGCGATTTTTCGACGCCAGCCCAGGACCAAGCAAAGCGTTCATTACGCAAATTAAATTTTTCAACTGCTTGAGGAGGCACGAAAAATGGGATGGTGGGCAGACCACCGCCTGGGGTAAATACTCGCTGTCTTTGAAATATGGACATGGGTGATCAGATTTTTTTGGACATGTAATTTTTTGCTTTTTCCGACGCTCAGCGCCGTCGTCTCGATTACCGTCTCGGCGCGCATCGGCAAAATGCCACCCCAGCCGGCGGCGCCACGTGCGCCGCCAAACCGGGATGAAAATCGAGCAACAATTTCCCCTGAGATGAACGGCTCAGGGGAAGAAAGAACGTAGTTGTGTGCCGTCGCTGCCTTCGAGCGCGGCGAGTAGTTTTTTCCAGAGGCCGGCGAGTTGGGTCTTGGCGCCGCTCTTGAGGTAGTCGGGCCAGGGATAGTTGGCGCCGATGTCTTGCAGGGAACCGTCTTTCTCCAGAAAGGGAATGGCCCATTGCAGGGTGTGACGCAGCAGCTTCTCAGGCGAACCGGTTTTGGGCGCTCCGCTCGCCATCGCGGATTGGTAGACCATGAGTTCGAGGGCGTAGCTGCTGATGATGTGGTTGTGTTTGAGACGCCACGCCTTGAGCAGGCGCACGATTTCGCGGTAGTGCTCGGCATTACGCACGATGAGGCGTTTTTGCCGATCGACATTGGTGGTGCGTTCGCAGGCGCTCTCGCGGTCGAAGAGGACGAGGTTTTTCTTTTCCTCTTCGGCGGTGGTGTCGTTGTAGCAATTGGGGCTTTTTTCCATGCCGGGCACGATGTCGAGGCCGAGTATGGTCTCCTGCCAATGCCGCCGCAAGCCTACTGAGACGCGCTGGTCACGCACGGTGGTCGGCGGCGTGGGATAACGCTCCTTGAGGGCAGCAAGCAACTCCGCTTTCATCTTTTGGGCACTGGATCGGTACCCATGCTTGAAGGGCAAGATGATGTCGATGTCGTAAGACAATGCGATGTCGGTGCCCTTTTCAAAGCTGCCGATGGTACGTGGTTCGCCGACGCGCTCGTGGTGAAGGGGGAAACGCTGCTGCAGGAACTGCACCACTTCTTGCCTGAAGAGGTTGAGTGCTTCGCGCTGCGCCTTGGGCACTTGGTTCGGATGTATGACAGCAAGGACCGCTGTGAGGATTTCGTTGTGGGTGGGCATGGGAGTTATTTTTTATTACGTGTTAATTGTTTGATGAGTCCCATTAGGTTTTCTTCAACCTTGGATTCCATGTTGCACATTCCCTTTACGCCGAGCAAAGAAAAATCTAGCCCTTCGCACCGGGAACTGAAGTAGAAGAAAATGCCCTGTTCCTTGGATTTGAGAGAGGAAAAGTCATTGATCAGCGCTTGAATGTACCGATTGTTGAGGGTAGGGTAGCTATCTTCTCGACCCGGATGCTCCACAAAACAGATTTCATGGGCCGGCAATTGATCCAATTTCTTGGGTAAGCTGGTATTGAGATTCAGGTATCCAAGCTCGCGCAGAAACTGGGCTCGGTATTGCGCGAGATCATCAGTGTCTGCAACGATCAAAATGGAAGTCGTTTGCCGCAATTTGGTTTCTTCTTCATGTTGATTGGCTGCACCGAGTACCGCATTCACCCTTGCAGGCACTTCTTTGGCGAGGTATTCTCCCATCAGTTTCTTCGCCATCGCCGGGAATGAGGCTTCCATTTCGGCTTTCGTTTTCTCAGTTGCTAATTCTTCAAGTCGCTTTTTGTCGAGCTTGGACCTGATTGCAATCGTGATGGGACCTGATAGGATGGCGAGGAGGATCGCTGCAATATGACCCCAAGTATTGATGTTGTTAGTTGCTTGGGATTCTCTGATTTGCACAGCGACTTCTCGCTTGTGCAGCGCGAGGTCATCTTGCAGTTTATGCAACTGCAAATCGGTTTCACTTTGTTGGGCAAATGAAAGCACGTAAAACGCGCTCAATACAATCAGCAAGGGTAATTTCTTCATATTCATCTTGTTGCAGGATTTTAGGATCTATTGCGTGTGATCACGCTGGACAGGCAATGGAGCGAGCCCCCATTTTGGGCGTATTCTTCAAACTTGTTGTGAATCTGTCTGGGCTGCGTAAATCCAAGTCTCAACAATTGCTCGCAGAATTTAGCTTCGAGATTCTCTTTATTTGGAAAGCTCGGCATGTAGATGCGTCGGGTGGATTGAAATTGCTCCACTTGTGCATTGTTATAGGCATAGGGAATGAATGCACGCCCGGATTCCCGCTCCAATATTTGGCCACCGATCTCGTTGCGGTGAACTTCAAACCATGGCCCTGGTTTGTCTCGGCCAAAGGTTTCCAAATGGTTCTCGATTTGATCGAGTGTTTCATTGATTACCTTCAGGCGGTCGAGGTCATCCTGATTGGCGTTGTCCACCTCATCGAGGTCGATTTTTGCCAATAGCAGGCATTCCTTCCCATTTGCTGTTTTCCCGAGAAGCGTAATGAAGAGATCAATGTGAAAGAAGGGTTGGTGCAAGGCAGTGCCCGTTGAATGAAAGTTGCCCAAGTCAAGCGGCTGATCTGTGCCCACCCAAATCACATATCTCACCCCCAATGTGCGTCGCAAATAGGTTTCAAGCCACCGCGTCGGGTTTTGGGGCTCCATCTTTGTTGCAAGGTCCTCGTTTGCCAGCAGCGTATTCTTGCCGATCAGTGCAAAATCGTCACCAATCAGGAAGTTGCCACCTTCAAACAAGACATGGCTAGGTTGGATGAAATAGCCCTCTGTTGCAGCCAATTGTTCAGCAAGATTCACGTTTTCAGGGTTCGTTTGCTGGATCGGCTCCAGCAAGATCGAATGTCCAAATTCCGTTTCCATGACCAAGAATGGATCTTGCACAAACTCGCTGTGGAGGTCATGGGTCGTTTTGCAAAGGCTACCGGCAAATGGCGTATGGCAAAACCTGAGGTGCTGATCTGGGTCGATATTGCGCTCTGCAAGCGCCTCCCTAAACGCCATCCGCGCCAGCTCCGCTGCATTGGACCGCTCCCCAAAGTGGCCCATGACCACAAAGGTGACCCTGTCGTTGAAGGCCTCAAAGATGGCACCGTAACGTTCGAGCACGTTTTCTTTGCTCACGTTTGCCAACCCGCTCGGGTAGGCAAGGAGCAATTGCTCTATCTTGCCGTACACCGAGGAGATCGCGCGCGTTTGGATCGCTCTTGTGAAGCCCTGTCTGCCCATTCTTACGCTTCTTTGTAGGTAAAGCAGCTTACGGGCGTAAACTTCAGTTTCAAGGCATAGGGGCCCGAGACATACTTGAGCTTGAAAGCCGTGCATTCCAAGTCAAAGGTCATGTCGATCGTATAGGGACCGCCGGCTTTCATGTCGCGGAGGTCCACGATGCCAATGCCGCCCATCTTGGTGCCATCAAAACCCAAGGTCGTGCCGGCGCCGACATCGAGGGTCATGGTCGCCTCCGAAAAGTCGGTCGTATTCAGCAGAACGTAGTCATCGCCGTCCACGGCGACGCTCACGCTTTGGTTGGCTGTTTGCAGGTCATACTCGGCGATGGGGCTAGTCCCTGTTCCAAAAACGAGGATTTTTTTGTAGTCGTCTTGGAATTCAAGGTGATGGGAGGACATGTCAAAGGTTGCCATTTTCTAATTGTATCTTTAATCGGTATTCGCCAACACGACATGTGCTGGTTTCTGATGCTAAGGTGGAGGGATGCTGCCGATCGTTCTATGGGCTGAAATCGGCATTCTTTGTCGTCAGAGGACATGCCAATGACGCAGAATAGCTGCCTAGAGCTACTTATTCTCGTAAAAAATGCAGTATTTGGGCGGCGGATGCTATGTTTTCCAAGCGGTAATCTGTAAGCTAAAATGACTCCCAAAGACAACGTTTATCGACTGATACAGTCGCTCAGCTCCCACGAACGACAAGGCTTCACCAAGGCCTCCAAGGGCATCAAAAAGGAGGAGCCCAAATACCTCAAGCTTTTCAGGGCTTTGTGTGAACTAGATCGCTACGAGGAGGCCGATTTTCTGACCTCATCCAAAGGAAAGCCGTTTGCAAATGGCTTCTCTGTGCAAAAAAAGGAGCTCTTTGATCGGATTCTACACCAATTGCGATCCCAAAGACAATCGTCGGGCACCGAGAAACCGCTGGAGTTTCAGATCCGAGAGCAAGTCGAGGACGCACGCCACCTGCGTGAAAAGAAGCTGTATGATTTGAGCAGGGAACGCTTGGTACATGCCCGCAAGGCGGCCGAGGAACATGAATTTCACGAGATTTTGATCGAGATCCTGCGCATGGAGCGATCGGTCGTCGTACTGGAACAAGAGGCAGGATTTGTGGAAAAGGTGAGGACCTTGCACGGGGAAATTGCCGATTTGGGGGCTATCATCCTCAACAAATACCGGTTGATGGACCTTAAGGATCAGCTATTCCTGCCCACGCGACAGCATGCGCTGCTCCACTACCGCGTAGACATGGCAGAGATGGAGTCCGTGATGGATCACGATGAGCTCAAGGATATAGGGCTTTGTTTGTCGTTTGAGGCGGCGTGGAGTTATCATTTTTGCCATTCCACTTTTAGGCACTTGAGAGGCGAGGCCGAGCAAGCTTGGATCCACTTCAGGGCCATTTATTTGATGTGGCAGGAGCACAAGCCGGTGCAGCGGGTGCGCCCTGTCGAGTACCGCAACATGTTGCAAAATTATCTGAGCCTTTGCAACGACGCCATGCGCGACGAGGACTTCGACGTAGCCTTGAACCAATTGAACCAAGGTCCCTTTCAATCCAAAGAGGAGGAGATTGCGGCCAAGACGAATTCGTTGAATGTGCGATTGCAGCGACACTTGAATTTTTGCGATTGGCAAGCGGCCAAGCGATTGCAAGATGAGTACCGCAAGGGGATGGCAGACATGGGCGACCGCATGAACCCCAGCCGAATGATGACCTTTTACCTGAGTTTTTCTCGCCTTTGTATGGTCACTGATGATTACGACGGCTGCCTGAGTTGGGCGCGCAAAGTCGTCAATGAGGGTGAACATGATGCAAAAGAGGGGTTGGTATTGCAGGCACGCATCCAAGAGCTGATTGCGCTCTTCGAGAAAAAGGAATGGGATAAATTGGAAACGGCACGCAACCTGGCCGCAAAAGCGATCAATCAAGTGGAGGCGATGACCTTTGAAAAGGAATTCATCCGTTGGCTCGCTGGCAAATCAAAAGTCGTGGATGAGTCGGTGATTGTGAAAAAGCTGGAGAAGCTATTGCAGCTGCTCCAAGAAAGGCGCGACCGCAAGCGGTCTGCTGACCGTATGGTCGAGGCGTGGCTGCGCTCCAAAATTTTGGGGCGCAAGATGAGTTCCCTGTTGGAGGAGGAGCGGGATGCGCACCTGGCCAAGCGGCTAGGTGGAGAGCTTGAGGCTGTTTCGTGAAATGGAGATGGGAGTGGTATCTCGCTTCCGCCTACAGGTCATCTCCTAAACCATCGGTGGCTCTGGATTTTGCTCCTCTTCATCAACATTGGCGGCCTCCTCCACGATCGGATCAGCGCCATCCGCTGGCACGATCGGGTCGGGAGCGACAGGCGCTTCGGCGACAATTGCTGGCGCCTCGGGCGCTTCGGCGACTGGAGGAGTGCTCGCCTTGCTCAGGTCCAAGGCTGGCTTGGCTGGCTCTGGCGCCTGGTTAAAGAGGTCGCGGTTGATGAGGTCTGAGACAAATACAAATTTGTCTAGGCTCGGGTTGCCGCTGCGCATGATCTGCCGCTTGTCGCCTTCCCATTCTTTTTGCCCCTTGTGCAGGAACATGATGTTGTCGCTGATGTTGATCACCGAGTTCATGTCGTGTGACACGACGACCGTGCAGGTGTTGAACTCTGTGGTAATCTCCATGATCAACTCATCGATCACTTTGGAGGTGAGCGGATCCAAACCAGAGTTGGGTTCGTCGCAAAAGAGGTACTTGGGATTGAGGGCGATGGCCCTCGCGATGCCGACCCTTTTCATCATGCCGCCTGAGAGCTCTGCCGGGAAAAGGTGGTTGGTATTGGCCATGTTCACACGGTCGAGGCAAAACTCTACACGCTTCTTGATCTCTTTGGCGGTGAGTTGGGTGTAGATCTTCAGGGGGAATCCTACATTTTCCTCCACAGTCATGGAGTCAAAGAGGGCCGAGTACTGAAAAAGCATGCCCATGTTTTTGCGCAGGTTGCGAATGTCTTTAAAACCTGCGGTCATGAAATCCAATCCGTCGTAGAGCACCTTGCCGCCGTCGGCTTTCATGAGGCCCACGATGCATTTGAGCATCACCGATTTGCCCGAACCGCTGGCACCGATGATCATGTTCACCTTGCCCTGTTCAAATTTGAAGTTGATGCCCTTGAGCACCTGCTTCTCCCCAAAACCCTTTACAATGTCGACGATCTCAATGGCCATCAGATGAGCAGTTTTGCGAGGGTGAAGTCAGCAATCAGAATGACGATGCAGGAGTAGACGACGGCGCGGGTGCTGCCTTGACCGACCTCCAATGCACCGCCGCGCACGTTGTAGCCTTGGTAGGCGGCGATGGAGCTGATGATGAAGCCAAAGACAAAGGCTTTGATGAGCATGAAGTTCACGTAGAACACTTGGAAGTATTCGCGCATGCCCGTGATGAAGTCCACTGCTGATACTTCGCCGGTGATGTCACCTGCAAGTAGGCCGCCTGTCATCATCAAAAAGGCCGAGAGGATGATGAGGAGGGGGAAGGTGATGAGGCTAGCCGCAATCTTGGGCATGATGAGGTAGCTCGACGAGTTGATGCCCATGACCTCGAGCGCGTCGATCTGCTCGGTCACGCGCATGGTGCCGAGCTGCGAGGCGATGGCTGAGCCGACCTTGCCTGCAAGCACGAGCGAGGTGACGGTAGGGGCGAGCTCAAGCATGGAGCTGTTGGAGACCGTCGTGCCGATGAGGGTATTGGGCAACAGGGGAGATTCCAATTGATAGGCGGTCTGCACCGTCATAACCGCACCGATAAACACGGAAATGAGCACGACGATGAGCACTGAGCCGACCCCGATGGCGTTGCATTCCATCAGAATCAAGTTCCAGTACACAGAAAACTTCTCCGGGCTCTTGAAAAAGTTCGCGAGCAGCGTGAGATACCGGCCGATGTGGTAAAAGATCTTCATAGATGCTCAAATATAGATGCTCGCCATCAATTTAGAAAGGAATGCAGGCGAGTGTGCTGCAATTGTCGGGCGCTTGCGGTGGACTTTCTGGTCAATTGTTTGGGTGATAGGCGGTTGTGTGCTTTGGATGCAGCGCGGCAGCGATAAGGTTTTGTTGTAAAAAGCAGATTGCATTGCGTCCTGCCTGGGAATTGAGGCCAAACCGTTGGCTTGTGACGCATTGCAACAGGACTGATAATCGGTTGTTTCCGGCGTTTGGAGGATGATTTTGGTAGGTGCGCGATGCATCGCGTACCTACCAAAATCATCGCGTACCTACCAGCACAACCCTGATTTTTGTAAGGATGGCTAACATGTTAATCCAAAATTTACGATTCATCACCGCTGGCCGAAGCCCTCGTTTTTGCGTTGGGCTTCTTGCTCGTCGACTTCTTTGGTAATGAAGAGAAAGTAATAGGCGATTTGCAAGATGCCATTCGCCAAAAAGAAACCGATGATCCAAAAAACGCGTTCCTTTTCAGGGATTTTGGGGTTTTTGTTGGCGTGGATGATGAAGAGGATCATGCTCACGAGGCTCAAAAGGCCGCCAACACCGACGAGCAATATCGCTGAGGTCAAGACACCGATGGTGTCTTCGTCAGGCAGGCGGTTTCGCTGCAACGCTGCCAATTCAGGAATTGCGGCCAGAAATACAAGTACGCCAAGCACGATGACCACAAGCGGGGCAAATGCCATGACTGCATACAATGACTTATTCGTTTTCATATTTTCAGTGTCGTCTAAGCGTTCAATTTGGCGTCCCATTCATTCGCAGGGCGCAGTTGCAGGGGTTGTGATTCAGGGACAATTTGCACAAAAAAGTACACAATCGGGATGAGCATCGACAAGAATACGATCCCAATGATCCACACGGCCTTCACGCCACCGTCGAGGTTGCGGTTATTGGCGATGTGCACGATATAGAGGATGGCCGCTGCAAAGTTGAGGATGCCAGCAAAGCCCAAGATGGCCATGCCCACGATGGCGATCACGGGCGGGTCGGGGGCGTTGATGTCTTGGATCACAGCCACTACGAGGGCTGCGACCCCGATGATGCCGATGAGCATCGGGATGAATGCTGCGAGTCCATAAAGTGTTTTTTTGCCTTCCATTTCGTCCTAGACGCAGTGTTTTTGTGCAAGTTAGGAATTTTTGTGGCGATTGGGGGGGGGAATGGATTGTGGTCAGGGAATCAACCGTTGAGGGCGGAGAGATCGTGGTTGTGGTCAGGGATTCAACCGCCGAGTATTCGGCATCTTGCGATTCAACTTCGGATCAGATAACACCTTTGACAAAGGTTTTTGACGGTTTCAACGCCCCAGCGGGGCCGTCTTTGGGTAGCCGGGAGCGGCAGCTCAATGTCATCAAGTTAAGGGAAAATGCACCGTTCATGATGCAATAGCTCAAGCCTGAAAGGCTTCAACGTGGATAGCCGTGGGTAAAACCCACGGTTAGCGATCGCATAGAA
>JANPHP010000450.1:0-17531 GCA_031424495.1 Bacteroidota bacterium
GGCACCGTCAACAACCTATACAGTCATGGTACGAGCATATGATGCAGCTGGAAATACTTCAGGTACATCAACTCCATTGACATTTACAACACTGAGTCTTGTGCCAACTCTTACCTTCTTTGGATCGCCGACATCTGTGGCATATAATGGAAATAGTACTCTGATATGGTCAACAACAAATGCTACTGGGTGTGTGAGTTCTTGGGGAGGAAATGTAGGAACAGGAGGAATCTACACAACTCCAGCATTGACAGGAAGTATGAATTATACTATTTCGTGTACAGGAAGTGGGGGGACAACGACAGGGGGTGTGACGATTACCGTTGCAACTCCTCTAGTTCCGACGGTGAGTGTGACTGCGAATCCTGCATCAGTGGCATATAGTGGAACAAGTATTGTGAGTTGGTCTTCAACGAATGCGAGTAGTTGTACGACTCCGTGGGGATCTAGTGGTACAGGGGGAACATATACGACTCCTTCTCTTACAGGAACAACAACATATACTGTTGTTTGTACTGGAATCGGGGGGACAACGATGGGGAGTGTGACGGTGAATGTAGGAAGTCCATCTCCACCAACTGTCTCTCTGACTGCTTCATCAGGATCTATAGCCTACAATGCTACGACACTTCTCACATGGTCTTCGACGAATGCAACATCATGTACGACTCCATGGGGAGTAACTGGTGTGAGTGGAACTTATACGACTCCAGTTTTGACAGGAAGTGTAATTTATACAATGAGCTGTAGTGGGGTCGGTGGGACAGCAACAGGAAGTGTGACGATTACGGTTGCAGCTCCTCCAGTACCGACCGTGAGTGTGACTGCGAATCCGACATCAGTGGCATATAGTGGAACGAGTATTGTGAGTTGGTCTTCGACGAATGCGAGGAGCTGTACGACTCCATGGGGATCTACGGGAACGGGGGGAACATATACGACTCCTGTATTGGTGATGAATACCACATATACTGTCAGCTGTAATGGAGTGGGTGGGACAAGCACGAGAAGTATTACTATTCATGTAGATAATCCCCCCGCTTTCCCTACGAATCCTATTCTCGTCAATATTCCTGTAAATACTACAAAAATGCTTGGTCTGTATGCCTCTACACAGCTTTCAGAATGTTCTAGTACATATTTTGGTGGAATCGCTGCATATAGTAGATTTACCTACGACAGCGACAATCATCAGATGCTCATGTGGGGATGAGGTCATGCGACAACATTTCGAGATGATGTAGATGTATTCAATCTCAATTCTCTGAATTGGTGAAGTGCATACAATACTACTCCTATGTCTGATATGGTATTTGGGAATCTTGATCAGGTGAATTGAGGATGGGCATCGACCATGCACCCAGTTTCACGTCATAGTTATGACCAACTTACATTTGCACCGAATACGGGAGAACTCATCATGCTCGCGAGGATGCAACCATGATCAGAATGTGTAGCTTCCTGGCGACAACTCTTCGATGAGACTGGCTATTTTAATCCCGGAAAGATATGGCACTATAATCCTGTGACAAAAATTTGGAGGCCGAGTGCGAGTGGACCAGAGAATTGGTGATCATTTGGAACCGCTACAGAATATGATCCTGTCTCAGGAAAAATCATTCTCGTTGACCGGTATGGACTCGCTACCTATGATCCTGTGACAGAAACGAGTAGAAAAGAACTGTCATATGCAAGCGGCGAATTGAGTTTTGGTCAAAATCTTGTCTACTTTCCTCCAAATCAGAAGATGTACTATATCCTGAATAATGGTGGAGTCTATGAGGTGACTCTGAATCGAAGTGACTTCTCAAAAACCACTATTGTTCTTATGAACGGAATAACTGGAAATCCTCCATCAACACCTGTAAATAGTATTGATACGGATGCCTGAGAAACTGGATGGGCATACGATAATACCAATCATATTATCTGAGGATGAGTATGGGATGGGAAGTTCTATGGATTTGATCCTCTCGCAAAAACATGGACAGCAAAGTCGATGAATATTGATTCAATAGTAGGTGTTGGTTCTGGAAGAATCACGGCTTCGAACACTCTTGATTATGATCCAGTGAATAATGTATTTATTTATATGACAATATATAACCGTGGTATTGCTCCTTGGGAACGATATACTTGGGCATATAAATACGGTAATGGGAGTGGTGTCACTCAACCTGCACCGACACTCAGTATTTCTGCATCACCGTCATCCATTGCCTACAGTGGTACAAGTTTGATAACATGGTCTTCAACCGTTGCAACATCATGTTCGACACCATGGGGATCGACTCTGACAGGAGGAACCTATACGACTCCAGCATTAACTTCTAATATGACGTACTCTATTTCGTGTACGGGAACTGGAGGAACAGCGACGGGGAGTGTGATAGTGAGTGTGGGAAGTGCACCGATACAACCAGGATGAATCTATAAATACAGAAATCAGTCACCGTATCTCTTTCAGACCGTATCAACTGGTAGTTATCTTTCTCGAATACCAGCATATCCAAATGATAATTACTATGCAGACATCTGGGGACCAACCTATCTCTCAGTCGATCCACAGGCAGGATGGCAGTGGAGAAATCCTGGATGAGACTGGATCGATAAGAATCTCGTCTCTCAGGGAACAACACCATGGGCATCGTTCAGTGCCAATGCAGTGGCAGGATCGACCGCTATCTATACATATACTGGCACAGATGTGACAGCACTCGTCCAGCATGTACAGTCGAATTCCAAGTGGTTGGCTCTCATGGTTACGTATACTGGATGACCCCGAGCTGCTGGAGGTATCGTGACACCTGGTCAGACCCCTCCATCGATCAGTGTTACCTATACCGATAGTTCCACAGGAGTCCTCAGGGCGAGGATAGTAGCTAGTGACTCAAGAGGTAGTAGCTATCCAGTTACGATTGCGAGAAGTCTCTGACTTCCGGTCTTCATGGAGTTCGATCGTCCTACGAAGTCTGTTGCCTCTGCAAAACTCACGCTTACCATTACAGAGCACTGGAGTGGGAATGCGACGGTCCAAATATTTCTCCTCGATCCACCGATGAATAGCGAACCAATAACAGATACAACTGGGCTCGCATCACTCGCATGACCTCTGGATACTGGACTTTCAGGTATTCCTGGCGTCCTTGGAGTGCATCGATATATCGACGGTTCTCTGATGAATGACTTCTTTGTCGAATGATGGAACATGGGGAATGAGTCGAATTATAATCCTGCTATATGGGGATGAACTCGAGATATCACAAAATGGCCACATACAACAAAAGGAAAATGGGTGGCAGGATACGGTACTCTCTCTGGTATTAGCCTCGTTCCAAGTAGTTTTTCAGGGGAAGGATTCACCCCTCTCGCACCAGGAATATGAGCCATGAGAATACATATGCCAGCCTTCCCCGTTGTTGATAACCAGGAAGTCTCGATGTATGGACGGATCGGATCGAACCTACTCCTCTTTATGGATGAGCCGGACTTTGGGCGACTTGATCATATATTCATCCGATACTATATGCGTATGGGAACTCCCTATGCTCCGAGCATGAATGATCGCAAACATATCCTCTCGAATACACAACCTCGATGGACCGATATGGCAGGAAAAATGGGAATCGGTCCGAGTCACGCGACCTCGTATGGATGAGTCAGTGGAAGTAGTGGTGGCGGCTATGGATGGCAGATGCGTCAATCATGGCTCGATAGTGATGCGGGTCAATGATGACCTGATGAGGGTTGAATAACCCAATGATTTCATCTGTATGATTATCAGTATGCGAATCCTACTGGATATAACTATGGCATAGACAAACCCAATACATTTGAACGATGGGGACAAAAATGAGGACTCGGATCGATGATGTATGCAGGGCAATGGTATGAGGTCGAGACAGAATTGAGGCTCAATACTGTCTTCACAGGAAGCAATACCTATCTCCCAGATGGTGAGCTCCGGTCTTGGATCGATGGACGACTCGTTTGGGAAGGAACGGGTATGGTATTTCGTACTCTTCCCATCTACAATCCTGGATTCGTCGAAGGACAGATTCGACCCGCTCGTGAACTCGGGATCAAGGAGCTCTGGCTCAACTGGTTCCACGGGGGACAGAGTGAGAATACCGTAGATAGAACCATGTTCTACTCGAACATCGCTTGGGGGAAGTCTCGTATCGGGAAGATGCAGACACAATAAAGGAGAGTCACTATTCTCTCTGTTTCGTATTGATATACTATCTCCTCAATCATAGCATCATTGCAATATATACTCCTCCTATAACTCCTGCTAAGATGGTAGAGTCTCTGAGTGAGAACTGGAAGAATCCGACACCAAAGACAATGTCGGCGAATTGCTATCTGGATTCCAGCGCCGCGAAGGCTTTGAAGGCGGCTACGAAATCTTCACCGTTCGCGCTTGGGACTATGTCGAATTGGTTGCCACCTACCAAAAAGCTGCCGCACTCGCGCGAATCGAGCATGTGCCTGTGATCGTGCACGTCATCGACGTCACGCAGCCACAGGGGCACTCGACATCAGGCAGCCACGAGCGCTACAAAAGCAAGGAGCGCCTGCAGTGGGAAGACGATTTTGATGGCATTAAGAAAATGCGCGAGTGGATCATCGCCAATGGCATCTCCACCGCCGAGGAGATGGATTCCATCGAAGCCGAAGACAAAAAACTCGTTCGCAATTGGCAGAAGGAAGCTTGGACGGATTTCTGCAGCCCCATCAAGCGCCATATCGAACGCCTTACTGGGCTTTTTGAAAGCATCGCCGCTTATTCCAAGCATGCTACCCGCGTCTTGGAAATCAAAGCTGGCCTGCAAGCTGCGATCGACCCCTTGTACCGCGACCTCATGGTCGCCGCGCAAAAAGTCATCTTGGCCACGCGCGATGAGGCAGGCCCAGAGCGCCAAAAGCTCCTCGCATGGAAACGCGAACTGAACGCCTATCAATACGAGGCATTCAGCAGCCACTTGCACAGCGAGACCCGCGATGCTGTGCGTCACGTGCCACAGGTCGCTCCAGAATTCAGCGCACAATCCGAAACGCTGAGTGGCTACGAGATCATCAACCGATTTTTTGACATCGTTTTGGCCCGCGATCCCCGTGTTTTTGTATTTGGGGAGGATGTCGGCGGCATCGGTGGCGTGAACCAGACTCTGATGGGCATGCAGACCAAATATGGCAAACTGCGTGTGAGCGACACCGGCATCCGCGAGTGTACCATCATCGGTCAGGCGATCGGCATGGCCATGCGCGGCCTGCGGCCTGTCGCTGAGATCCAATATTTGGATTACATCCTGTATGCCTTGCAAATCTTGAGCGACGACTTGGCGACGCTCTCTTGGCGCACCAAAGGTGGCCAAAAGGCTCCTGTGATCATCACCACCCGTGGTCACCGCCTCGAAGGCGTGTGGCATTCAGGCTCGCCGATGGCAGGTGTCGTGCACCTGCTGCGTGGCATCCACGTCTGCGTGCCCCGCAATTTTGTGCAGGCCGCAGGCATGTACAATACCTTGCTGCAAAGCGATGAGCCCGGCATATTGGTCGAGGTACTCAATGGCTACCGCCTCAAGGAAGTGATGCCCGACAATATCGGGGCTTACACGGTCGCCCTTGGCTATCCAGAAGTGCTGCGTGAAGGCAGTGACATCACGGTCGTCACCTACGGGCCTCTCTGCCGACTCGCCAATGAAGCTGCAGACCTGCTTGCCGATTGCGGCATCTCGGTTGAACTGATCGACGTGCAGACCTTGCTGCCCTTTGACTTGGAAAACCGCATCGTCGACAGCCTCAAGAAAACGAATCGTATCTTATTCCTAGATGAAGACGTGCCCGGCGGCATCACATCTTATATGATGCAAGAAGTGCTGGAAAAGCAAGGCGGCTACTATTGGCTCGACAGCGAGCCACGCACCTTGGCGGCACAGCCCCACCGCCCAGCCTACGGCTCAGACGGCGACTACTGGAGCAAACCCAATGTCGAAGACATCTTTGAGTGCGTCTACGACATGATGCATGAAGTCGATCCAGCAAAGTTTCCGATCTTTTACCGTTGAGATATCTCAACTGAAAAGCGCCTATAAAGGAAACCCGCATCGATCGCCGATGCGGGTTTCCTTTTGTTATCCCTGCGATCTGCATGCAGCCTCACACTAATTTTGCAACATAGCTGCTATAGGCCTCGCGCATCGGCAGCTCATAATCCGCTGCAATTTGTCGGCGCTGCGTGACCACAACTTCCTTCGTTTTGGGGTTGAAGCCTTCTTTGTCCACCATTTCCCAGGTGAGGCCCACGCCCCGCTTGGTCCACGCAGGCACATCGTTGAAATTGATGCCATAACCCATCAACAACTCGTTTTTGGCACTGATGCTCAAGCCCTCGATCTTGCGGGTCGCCTGCCGCTCAGTGTATTTGTCTTGCCGCAATCGCCAGTAGCAATATCCATTCAGCGAATTGCGGTGCGCATCCTCGTTGCGCCACCTGAAATAGTCGATCACGAGTCCGGCATTGGGCAGGGCGATGATGCGGCAATCAAAGGCGCCGATAGCGCCGAGCAGCAAGGAAAACTTGGCGCTCGCCTCGCCCGCAAGAATCGAGTTGTACTTGCGCAGCTTCCGGGAAAAAGCATCCTCGTCGAGACTGAACAGCAGCGAGATTTCGTCGCTTTGGGTATAGCCATACACGATGTTGAATCCGCAGTGCATCAAGTGCTTGACGGTCTCCACCATCATGTCCCGAAAACGGATGTCGAAGGGCGCCTCGAAGGCGTGTACTTCCTTTGTGAGGCGTGTAAAACTGCGCCCATCGATGCGGGCGACCATGTACATGCCGGGCATCACGGTCGCGTCCATCGCAGACTCGTAGATGCGCATCTTGGATTCCAAATCGTCAAATTTCATGGCATAATCTGTTGAATTTCAAATTGATTGTCTACAATTTTCACAAAATACAATTCGTCAAAACCTTCCTCCAAAGTCGGGATTTCCAGCTTGTTGTAAGTGCCCTTGACACCCACGACGGGAATATTTTCCTTGCCCAGCCGTGCAGCATTCCGCGCCAAGGCGGCGGCCAAATCCGTCTCGAAAAAATAGCCGATCACCTTGAATTTGTGGGTCTTGGCTGCCGAAATATACTTCGCGCGATCGGCAATTGTCGGGTTGGTATTGTCCACGACGAGCGATTGCTTGGCTTCTAGGCATGCGTTAAATATCAGGTGCTCCCGGTGGCGGGTCTTGAGCATGTCCAAGGAAATGCGCAAGTGGCTTTTGAAAAAGCGCTCGCGGTAAAAAGTGGATTTGCCAGCGGCTTGTATCCCACAAAAAATGATGGCTTCCATGGTTCAGGTCTTTGTTTGTGTCCAAAATTGTCGATTTTTGAACTGTGTGTGGCCGAGTTTCGTTTGAATGGTGGCTAATGCTGTGTGGAATGTCGCAATGGCCCATCGAATTGGGATGCATGCCCTCAACCAGGAACCTTTAATCCAGCGATTGATCATCAGCAATGGCAGTAATGCAAGCAACAGAAGTGGATGCCGAGTATGTGAGATCCATTTTCAATCTCATGCGCAAAAAGCCGCCACAGGCAAACCGGGCAGCCCTATTGAAGCGTTTGGAACAGCGTTACGCCTTTCTGCCTATTCATTCTGAAATCAATGCCCTGATGTTTCAATTAAAATGCATTGAAGGAGCCTTCGATCAAACGCGGTTGCAAGTAACCGACCTTCGGCCCGAAATCGATCCGGAAAGCAAGCGGCTCAGCATTTTGATGGCCTTAGAAGGCTGCCTCGAAGGGATAGCGCCCGACGAACGTGTGCAATTTTTTGATGCACGCAATGGCAAGCTCACGTTTCGCGACCAGGTTTACGAAGTCAAAATCCTTGCTTCCAACATCGCGGCTGTCGGGTTGTACCGGGCAATTGCTGAAAATGCGCATTTCTTGGTGCTGGATCAGATGTATTTTCAGGTAAAATCGTACGATATCGTCCTGCTATCTCCATCACAGGCGCATTCCATTCTCGAAAAACCCACCTATCGCTGGGCTTCAAAGGTCTTTATGGATGTCCTAAAGGGGAAAGAATGAGCGTTCAGCCATGAATTGGCGCCATTGGGCCTCGCAAAATTTTATTTTGCCTTGGCAGGCAGCAACAGCAAAAACAGATCAACAGCGAAAGAAATCTATACAAGCCCAAAACAAACACCTGAAAGCTATTGCATAGGACTTATGAATTTCATATCATTGATTTGTTATTTCTGCAACTTAAACTAATGTATTCGATTATGAAAACACTCATCTTTACATTTTTTCTTGTTTTCGGACTATCAATTGCCGCGATGGGGCAATGCGGCAATGTTACGATCCTGAGCGGATGCGTAGGTGCTTGTGGCACTTCATTTTCAGCCACCTACACCGTGCAGCCTGGCGATGTTGGGATGAATGGCGTTGGTTACTTTTGCCTGAGTGCAACTAGCAATTCCTTGTGCCTCAGCCACAATGCTGCCGCAGTATTGGATCGCAACGCAAGTGACCCACGCACGGGCAACCTCGATCTTGGCGACGTCGTCTGGCACAAAGCCCTTGTTGGTGACGTGCTCGACGTGCAGGTCAACACGGTGCTTGTGCTCCCCAAAATCAATTGTTTCTGGTTTGGAGAGACGCAGTTCAGCCTCATGCGCCTGTAAGCGCTTACACTCACGTACAAAGTCGCCTGCTCGGTCTCGGGGAGGCGACTTTGTCTTTGGTGGAATCCGCAGCTGAAAATCTGCATAAGCGCTCCCAACTTATTGTATTTTTGGGCGAAGGCTATCCCCGCATGTTTATGAAACGCAACGACGAAGACGCTGAAAAGGAGCAATCAATGATCCAAGCAATCTTGGACTATATGCGACATGCCAATCGCCTTGGCTTGGACAAAATTGATTTCCAGCAATTTATGGACTTTCAACGTCATCAAGGAATCCGTGGAGACCTCATTCCCCTGATTGATGACCTCGCCTACAATGAAGGGATCGATCATGATGAAAACTATGGCCTACGCGATCTGCGACCCGACTTGGACCATACATCCAAGCGCATGTTGATCCTGATGGCCCTCGAGAATTTTCAAGAAAAACGGGAGTCGACGCGCTTTTTTCAGTCTTATCTGAGGCGGATGAAAGTCGGCGAAGAGCTGCTTGAGGTCGAAAAGGTTTGCGAAAGATATTATGACTTTATCCTGTACAAAATACTCGGCCAGGACGGTTTTGTCACCACCGAATTACTCCCGCATTCATCTACTTGGGCCACCACCGAATTCAAGCTCAGCCGCATGGATGCCATTTCCTACATCATCTCTACACGTTGGCACGCGCCGCTGACTTGGGATTCCCACTCCAAATGGGGCCCAGCTGATTTTGGAATCCAAGCAGAATGATCGACTCATGAACGTGAGGAAAAACTAATCCATCCAACCCAAGCGCAGATTATGGACGATCCACGGGCCGACGAGAAAGATTACATCCACGCGATCTTGGATTACATGCGCCATGCCAATCGCATGGATTTCAATCGCGAGGGTTTGCGCACCCTGATGGATGCACAAATCAAACTGCATTTCGACCTTCCCCTCGGGCGGCTATTGGACCAATTGCGCTACAACGAGGGCATTTTTTGCAACGATCCCCAGCTCGGCCAAGACCTGCGCCCCGATTTGGACCGCGAATCCAAGCGTATGCTGATCCTGATGGCTTTGGAAGATTTGCTGGAAAATGAACACGCTGCCCCATCCATCCACTTCTTTGAACCTTCCAAATGCAAGGTCGAATTTGAAGGTGTTTTTTATGACGCAGAGGCGCTGTGCATGCATCGATCAGGCTTTGAAATCTACCGCATTCCCGCTGAAAAATTCTATCTTTTGGAAATGGACTTCGCTTATTACCAAGTCTCTTGGACCGATTTGGTGAGGATCATGCCTGGGCATGTTGCAACGATTTTGGCCCATCCAGAAGTATCGATAGCAAACAATGTCTTCCATGCGTCCATGAAAAAATAATCGTTGATGTGATGGAGATATGTAATTGAACTGTAAGCTTGTCTGGAACTTTTCCTGTATGCCAAATCCCATGTCATTTCGACCGGAGTTTTTGGGTATTTGCAAGGCTCTGAAAGAGCCGCAGCAAATGCCTAAAAACGTAGCGGAGAAATCTTGCGCCTATAGATACACCTCCAACTAAATGGCCCTTCTGATGCGCAGCTTTTGGCAGGAATTGCAAATAGGAGTTTTCAAGCAGGAGGTGTATCTGGCCGCGCTAGATTTCTCCGCTACGTGATCGGCTCGCTTCGCTCCCTCGATCACTCCGGTCGAAATGACAAACCTTATCCGTACCGACTGGCAAAGTAGCCGATATGCAATTAGACCGCCATTAATTTTGGAAACCCATCTCGTTCAAAGATTTTCCAAATCCTCGATATTGCGCTTGAGCTTATCCAAATATTTGCCGAAGGCGACGCGGTTCATCCAGATGGTGAGCCAAATCCCAAGTGGCCCCACGATGGCCATGAGCACAAGCAGCAAAATGATAATCCCCGGTTTGGAGAGTAACTCGCCCAGCGATTTGCCGCTTTCAACTGACAGGCCGAGCAAAGCACCCAAAGCGGGCGCTGGAATGATAAAAATCGCCCCCACACGCTCCTCAAAGCGCAGCGCCTTGCGCACGATGCGATCATAGGTGCGCAGGAGCGGCAGCATTTCTTGGCCCATGTCGACATGATCGGGCAGGCGGCGATAGTTGCGGTACACGCCAGCCATCAGCACCGCGCCCATCGCCAACATCAATCCGACGATGAGCATCATGATATTGCTGTCTTTGGCTACGAAGCCGAGCGCCACCATCATGCCTAGGCTGCCGATGCCCATATACATTTTCGCGCGCAGCTGCTGCCGCAGTTTTGCGAGCAGCCCGTGACTTTCCTTGCCAAGCATCTCGGCCAATTGTGCGCGATCGGGCGACGCAGGCTGTATTTCTGAGGGCTTACCCCATATTTCCTGAAAATCCATCGCGGTAAGGTTCTAAAATTTCTGTCAATCTCTTTTTGATGCGGTGCACTTTCACCGCAATATTGTTGGCGTTGGTGGCAGTAATGCTGGCAATTTCGGGATGCTCATATCCTTCCAAATGCAACAAAATGACCATGCGATCCACCTCGTCGAGGCGCGTCATGGCCCAAGCAAGCAACTCGCGTGCTTCGTAGGCGACCGAAGGCGGCGGCACTGTTTCGCTGCTGATGGCCTCATCCGGGCGATGCCGCCGCCTGCGCTTGTCATAAGTGAGCACGGTATTGAGCGCAACCTTGTAAAGCCAAGTCGAGAATTTTGCATTGCCCTCAAATCGCTGCCACGCACTCCATGCCTGACAAACCACCTCTTGGTAGAGATCACGCTGCTCCTCAGGGTCTTCAGCATACAGACGGATCACCTTGTGGATGATCCCTGTATTTTGCTGGAGTTGATCCAGAAAGGTATTTTGTGCAGCCGAATTCATTTTCCAATGACAGGCTCGACGGTATATCCTTTTTCCCTGAGTAGGTTGATGATACCTTTATCGCCCACGAGGTGCAATGCCCCGACGGCCATGAATTGTGAGCCTTTCTTGAATTGTTTGGGCAAGATGTCCATCCAACGCATATTGCGGTTGTCGAGCAAATCATCTTGTCCACCAAATTCATCCATCATCGCCATGCTCACGGCAGCCATTTGATCGATATTTTCCGATTTCCAATTGTTAATGATATCTGCGGATAACTGACGCATGGCATCTTTTTCGCGCACAATCTTCACGAGATCGCTCGCTTGCTTCTCCAAAGTCTCGTTTTGATAAAGCAATTTCATCTGCTCCTCAACACTTTCAAGCGCCAAGATGTTTTTGTGCGTGCGCTTGCCGTCGGCCACAAAGTAGGCATCCAAAGGCAATCCTTGATAATCTTTGAGCCAAGGAGCTGCCTCTTGGCCATAGGTGACGCTGAGCATCAGGGAAACGGTGATCGGTTTCACTTGCTCAAACAATTTCAGATCATAACCGATCGTAGCTTTCAATTCGTCTGAAACCAAGCCATAGTCTTGTGTCGCGATGAGTTCCGAGAGTTTGTTGTTGGGCATAAAGGCTTGCATGCCAGCCTGCTGCATGGCTGTGGAGTCGGCATCGATTTCCACGATCACGCCTTTGCTAGATTGAAATGCTTGCAATACCTTGCCATCGCTCGGCAGATAACCCGAAGGTACCAAGTGGTAGGTGCCATAGAGATAAGAAGGCTGCTTGAGGCCCTTGCCTGAGACTTTCCAGAGCAAGGAAGTAGGCGTTGCGGGCGCTTGCGCTAGCAGCACGGAGCTGAAAATGAAGCCAAAGAAGGTCAGGAGCACCGCGATGCGGCGCAATGGTGTCCAAATCTTTTTCATAATTGTGATTAAAATTTCCCCATTAGTAGCCTCAAGGCCACTTTCCTTACAGCGGAGCTCAGAAAAAATTGCAAAAATTCACAATAGATTGATAATCATGGCTAAAATTATCATTCAGCACCACTAAACAAAGCCAAGAGCTTGGCCAAATCCACCTCTTCGGTGGAACTGTTCTTCTTGCCCATCCAGGCAAGCATCGCATTCCCCACCTCCAAAATCGGCCGATTGGGAAAATGATGGTCGCGGCAAAAACCAAAATACTGAAACGTCCGCAAGCTGTTGAACCAACGGTAAAATCGTTTCTCAAATGCGGCAGCATTGCTGGTATAACGCTGTATCTCTGCGATCACTTTGGGGAATTCGCTCAGCTGCATGAATTCCTTGAATCCTGCGGGAAATTGATCCAATTCAGCAGCTAGCGCATTGGCATCCATCCCAAACCAAGTCGGCACGGCCTTCAATCCCACCTCCAAAGCTTGGAAACTTTCCACGGCAAATACTGGAAAATCGGGATCAGGCGCAGCGCAATATTGCGCGACGCGCTGCCCGATGCCATTGGGTTTGCGTTGCGAGCTTCGCCCCGAGGGAAATACCTGGGCATCCACGCAATCTCCATGCACGCCCAACTCGATGAATTTTTGCAAAAAATCAAAGTCCTCGCCCGTCTTGCGCCGGTTCATGCCCGCCTGCGTCTGATAGGCACCTACGCGCACGGCCATGGCCGCCCCGAGCGTGTGAAAGGCGTAAGGATGCCTGCAGGCGCGCAGCCCCGCAACCAAAATCCGCTCTGCGAGCGCTATGCGTAAAATGGCGTCCGTTTGGAAGGATTCGGCATCCGCCTCCACCTCAAATGCAAAGGTCAAGCTACAACTGTCCACCTTGCGGTGTTTGTCAAAATACAGCTCTAGCGCCCGCAAATAATTGCTGTCACACACGGTATCGGCATCCAAACTCACGATGATCCCACGCGGGCTATCTGCCAATCCGAATCGGTGCACGGCTTCATCCATGCCGATCTTGCGCGTGAGGCCCACGCCAGCATGCTTGCGTGGCAACTCTGGAAAATGCAAAAAATGAAATTGCAAATCCTCGCGTGCATGCTCCTGCGCCCATGCTTCTGCCTGCGCAAGTGTCGCAAGATTGCGCGCTTTCAGCGCTGCATCATCGGCCTCGCTACTGCTCAGCACCACGATCACCTCGACCGCACAAGCCGTTGGCGTGCAGGCCTCAAGGCTCGCTAGTGTGCGCAAAAGATTGCCTTCGTCATAACATGGGATCACGACGACCATACCCAAATGTCCCGAAGGCAAAGCCGAGATTTGCGGCGCGCAATAGGCGTGTTTATCGAGATAAGTGAGATGAGAGTCTATCGGCACTTGTTAATTGATAATTGAGAATTGACAATTGACAATTGAGTACGGCTAAGTTGGGATGTTTGAGAATTGAGTTGAGAGTTCAGAGTTCAGAGTTCAGAACTAATTTCTAATTCCTCATTTCTAATTCCTCATTTCTAATTCCTCATTTCTAATTCCTCATTTCTAATTCCTAATTCCTAATTCCTCATTTCTAATTCCTAATTCCTAATTCCTAATTCCTAATTCCTAATTTCTAATTCCTCATTTCTAATTTCTAATTCTCAATTAATTCAAGGCGCAAGCCGTTCAATGATCCAGTCTGTGTCTGCTTTGCGGTAGCGAATGCGGTCGTGCAGTCGGCTGGGTCTGCCCTGCCAAAACTCGATGCTCGTCGGTGCGATGCGGTAGCCGCCCCAATGGGCTGGGCGATCCAACGGCAAGGTATTGAAGCGGTCATATTGCGTTTGCACCAGCGCTTCTAGCGCTTGGCGATCTGGGAGCACCCGGCTTTGGGGAGATGCCCAAGCGCCGATGCGGCTTTCGCGCGGGCGGCTGTGGAAATACGCATCCGACTCTGCTTCCGAAATTTTCTGCACGGTGCCCTCGATGCGCACTTGCCGCTGCAATTCTTGCCAGAAAAAGCATAGCGCTGCCTTGGCATTTTCTGCGAGGTCTTGCCCTTTGTGGCTGTGGTAATTGGTGAAAAAGACAAAGCCGCTCTCATCAAAACCGCGCAACAGTACAATGCGGGCGCTGGGTTGGCCATCGGCGCTACAAGTCGCAAGGGTCATCGCATGGGGCTCTTCCAAGTCGCCCTGGATCGCCTGCTCCATCCAGATGTGAAACTCGTCGATCGGGTTTGGCTGCACACTGCCTTCATCAAGTGCGCCTTTGGCGTACTCCATGCGCAGTTGCGAAATCTTTTCAGTGATCTTAGTCATTGCGTAAATTAACCGCAGATTTTGATCGGTTGTTTTGATCTTGGTCATAGATTTTTGAAAAAGAAGGCAAAATGGAAGCACTTTTTATTTACGTCACCTGCAAAGACCATGCAGAGGCATTGCACATAGGCACGGCGATCATGCATGCACGCCTTGCAGCTTGCGCAAATATCGTCGAAGGCATGACCTCGATCTACTGGTGGGACCGGCAGCTGGAGAGTTCCAAAGAGGCCATTCTGATCTTCAAGTCGCGCAGCGGATTGCTGGAGGCGCTCACCGAACGGGTCAAGGAATTGCACAGCTATACCTTGCCCTGCGTCGTCGCGCTACCGATTGTGGGCGGCAATCCAGACTACTTGTCTTGGTTGCTGCGGGAAACGAACATCTGATGGGGGCGCTTGCGACCACCTACGGCCATGAATACCGTGAGCAGCAACAAGCCCATGCATCCGCCAGAAGTATCGATCATCACATCGACCACGTCGCCGACGCGGCCTGGGATGAACAATTGGTGGAATTCATCGGAGCTAGCATACAAAAAGACGCCTAGCAATGCCCACCAACGCGCTTTGCGTGCGACAAGATGCGTTTCCAAGGCCACGAAGAGGAGAAAAAACAGAATCATATACTCTGTGAAATGCGCGCATTTCCGTAGGACCCAAACGGCATTCTCCCCAAACCAAGCCTGAAAATCGATGCCCACGCGTGCCAAATAGGACATCACGAGCCTACTCAAGGCACCACTGCCTCCGCCCGGCTGATTGGAAAAAAGGAAGATCATCGTCATCCAGATCGATGCCGGCAACCAACGAAACAGGGCTTGTAGAGGTGGTTTCATTCAGGAATGTATTCGACGAGGATGCGGGCATGCTGTTCACGCACCTTGTCCCACATTTCTCCTGGTTTCAGGATGTCCTGCGGCCCAGTGGGCTCACAGTAGACAAAACGTCGGTTTTGATATTTGTAGAAGTCGCCATCCACCCCCTCTAGCACCACAGCAACGCCGACATGGGTTTCAAAATCGAGGACGATGGCTGGCAGGTGAATGAGCTTGCGGCACAGGTAATAAAAGAGTGCTGAGCGGTCTTCGCAATCGCTGTAACTGTGGTAAAGCGTTTCCTCGGGCGTCATTGGTTTTTCTTTGCCATAGCGCCAGTTGTCATCCTTGTAAAAAAATGCCGTGCGGGTAAATGAAAGCAGCAATTGCACCTTCTCGACATCAGTTTTGTAGGCCATGAGCTCAGTTAGCGCAGGCAACAATGAGTTTTCGGCCTCGCGGCTCATGCCGAGTTCAAAATAGTTGCGTTGATTGTAATACGGATAGGAATCCATGAGGTCAAGCCACCCTTTGTTCAGATTTACCCGCAATTGATGCTTCACACCCTTGTGCACAAACTCGATGAGGCGCTCGATCGTGTCGGTCACCGACATGCGGGGCAGTTGCTCGAGCTTCATGGTGAATGGCATCGAGGCAGAATCCATTCGAATCGATGGCATGTTTGCGTTGAGATTCTCCAATTTCAGGCCTTCGCGACGCGCAGTGAGGTTGGCATATTTGCGACCGTCTTGCTCGATGAGGTAAAAGCCGAATTCGATGTCTTTGGAGCGGGCATTGAGGTAGATGTCGGTCGCCGTGAAAAACAGCCGTGCATCGATGCCCGATTTGCGCAGCATGAACCATTGAAACAATACCTGAAAATTGCGGCCAGCCTCGGCAAATACTTGCTCGGAATACTTCGCAAGCACATCATAGTAGTGCCAGTCGCCAAGATTCATACCACGGCGGTAATCACCCGCTTTTTTAAGCAGTGGATAGTATTCAGTAGATTCAAAATGGGCATATACTTCACGAAAACCCTGATCGCGATAGGGCGTGGGGATGGGCATATACATCTCAGGCATCGCCGGCAGCGTGAGCTTGTCTGAGAAAAACTTCACCTCGACATAGGCGCCATCTTTGCCAAAGACTGGCACCGCGCACATCATCGCCAATAAAAGCCACAGCAAAGTCAATTGCCCAACCGGGAAATCGCCCTGACAAATGCGATATTGGTGTCTGAAGGTACGCATCGAGCGATCAAGAGCAGAGTGGGCAGTTCGCCCTCTTACAAATCTAGGCTAGAAGCAGATTCTTATCTGCATTGCAGCGATGATTTTGTTGAAAAAAGATGCCCTTTGTCGGTCAGGTGCAGCCCCATCGGGCACATTTGCCCAGCATCGGATCAATCGATCAGCTCCAAATTTGCATCGTGGTAGCGCACACGCCTGCCGGCGAGATTGGTCGCGGCCAAGGGCATCACAGCCGATGGCTTCTTGAGCTCGCGCAGGAGCGTCGCGCCGTGGCTCAAGCGCCCGCCCGTGCGGGCAATCACCGCCTTGGCCAGCTTATATTCCTCATAATGCCCCGGCTCCAGCGCATCCACGATCATGATTTCTGTGCCGACGACACCCTCGGCGGCTCCGGGATAGATCACAAAGCCATGCGATTGCGTCATCACTGCTCCGCCATCCTGCCAAAATGCCCCCGATTTTTCCCTGATCCCTGGATGTGGCTCCAACCATTCCGTGCCGCGCAAGGCGATATGCAGTTGGTGAAACAGCCGCATATTGTTGTCGCGAAACCACTCCCTGATTTCAAAATATTTGCCCCCGAGGCCCGGTGCGCCGAGACGATGAAGCAGGTGAATCCACCACGACCACTTCGGCAGCGGCTCCAAGGGCATCACGCGATCCGAAGTGCGTATGCTTGCCGGATCGCTTTCAAATTTCAAGCGATGCGGATATTGACCATC
>JANPHP010000451.1:0-5664 GCA_031424495.1 Bacteroidota bacterium
ACGAAATCTTGGACAAGCTCGGCGGCGGTGGCTACGGCGAAGTCTTCCGCGCCCTCGACCCCAAGCTCCGCCGCGAAGTCGCCCTCAAGCTCATCCACGGCCACCTCGCCATCGAGGACACCATCCGCGCCCGCTTCATCCGCGAGGCCGAAGTCATGGCCGCCCTCGAGCACCCCGCCATGGTCCCCATCTACGACTTCGGCGAAATGGGCCAGGAGCTTTTCCTCGTCCTCCGCCTCATGCCCGGCGGCTCCCTCTCCGAACGCCTCAAGGAAAACGGCCCCCTCCCCACCGAAGAGATGCTCCGCCTCCTCGAACGCCTCGCCGACGGCCTCGACTACGCCCACCAGCGCGGCATCATCCACCGCGACTTCAAGCCCGGAAACGTCCTCTTCGACCGCGACGGCAACCCCTACATCTCCGACTTCGGCTGATTGGAGGCGGCTGTCGCCTATTGTTTCATGAACCTAGTCTGCACGACTTGCCCGTCGGCAAGGCGGCCGCTCAGGAAATAGCAACCGGGCGCAAGACCACTCAGATCAATGGCCGAGCCATCGGTACTCACCTGCGTGCTGCGTCCCAGTGCATCCGTGATTTGCATCGCCGCCGGGATTTCATTCCCAGCAATCCTCAAGACATCGTGTGCAGGGTTGGGATAGGCGCTCAGTTTTACCGTCGGAGCCACATCTGCTGCTGCAGTGACCGAGCCATACTTCACACTCGCATAGATCGAATTGTCGCATTCCAGTTCTGCAAATTCGCCAACATAGGGTTGTAACAAGGTGCTGAGCACATTTGCGGTTGTGGAGTAGTTGTAAAATGTCGTATTGCCGAGGGTATCGATGGCGACCATGATCATGCTGTTGGTGGCTTGGTCATAGCTCGTCGTGGTCATGAGATAGCCGAGCAGCTGTGGGAAATCTGCCTCCAGCGTAATTGCGCCGGTGAGCGTGTCGATTTGCTGTAATTGGAGGTGCCAAGACAAGGTGCCGTCGTCGCTCAATGCATACAAGATGTCATGATCATTGTCATACTCCAGAGTGAAGAGATTGGGATTGGGCAGTGTCAACGGCATCAGTCTTGGGCTGAATCCTGTGCCTCTTGTAGGAATCGCCACGAGGGTCGTAGTGCCCAACGTGTCCACACCTAAGAAATAGTAGGTGCCAGAATTGGAGTTGTAGCAATTTGCATCAAGGAGGAAGCCCAAAATCGATGGAAGCACGCCGAGCACGGTCGTCGTGGAATCCACGATGTTGTAGCGCACAAATTCCGTCTGCGAACCAATGTAGGCACCCGTCGAATCATAAACGGCCGTGCCCTGGACCGAAAAAATCTTGCCATTTGCCATGTCCACCTCTGCATTGGAGTTCATTCCGCTGTTGTAGAGTTCAGAAAAGCTATCTGGATTAAAACCGACGCGGCAAGCTTTGATGGAGCCATCAAAATAATAGCTTTCGTTTACCGCATCATAGACCGATGAGCCCATGACACTGCCGGGCTGCGTCGTGATGACCGAGTCCAGCATGATCCCAGTGTTGGCATCCCAGCGAACCACACTGGCCAGGCCGAGACTCTGGTTGTTGTTGATGCCGATCACGACCATCTGGGCGCGGAGACTGATGGATAAAAGAACGAGAGCAATGAGGAAGAAAGGTGTTTTTTGCATATTGAGTTGAGGATATTGGAAACAAGAATAGACAATGATCACAAACTGGGCTGTGTTGTTTATTGTTTGATGAATTTAGAGCGTGCCCATTGGCCATCGCCTTGCTTGGCGATCAGCAGGTAGCAGCCGGGTGCCAGCGCGCTCACATCCACTTGGGATCCATTTGCGGTGACTTGCATCGATCGGCCGATTGCATCGGTGATGTAGATGGATTCGACAGGCATGTCAGTATCCAAATGCAAGACATCTACCGCCGGGTTGGGGTAAGTCATGATGCTGGCGGGGGCTATTGAAGCGTTGACAGCAGTCGCGCCATATTTTAGCCTGGCAAATTGGGAGTTGTCACACTCAAATTCATACAGGTAGGAGCCAGGGAGGATGCCGTTGGTCAGCACATTGGTAAACGTGTTGTAGAGACGCAAATCAAACACGCCTGAGGTGACGCCAAGTATGAAAACCATGCTGCTGGATATTTGGTCAAATGAGCAGGAGCTCGCTTGATAGCTCGTGAACTGCGGGAAATCAGCCTCCAATGTGATTGCACCCGTGCTAGGATTGATCTGTTGTATTTGGAGGTTGCCCGTGGCGCCGAGGGTGGATGACAGGGCATACATGATGTTGAACTCATTGTCATACTCCAAGGTCATGATGTTGAGGTTCGGTGTCGTGACGGGCACCTTGCTCAGTGAAAACGCAGGTGCGTAGGTATTGACCGCATAGAGGCACTCTCCCAGCAGGCTGTCGATTCCGAAGAAGTAATAAATGCCAAGGTTGGAATTGTAGCAGCTCGCATCGGCATAGATCCCCAGGCAGCCCGTCAATTGCCCGATGATGCTGTCGGTGCCGTTGTTGATGTCATGCTGCACAAAGTTGGTTGTCGAATACAAAAATGTCCCGATGCTATCGTAGACATATTCAAAACCAACAGCTACGATCTTGCCCGTGGCCATGTCCACCTCGGCACTCGTGCTGATCATCGTTCCGCCCAGGAATGAGGATGCGTTTGGATTGATTCCCACACTATGCATCCCGGAGCCATCCCCGAAATAGTATTTTTGGTTGAAAGCGTCAAAGACAGAGGAGCCGAAGACGATGCCTTGGGCGGTCGTCGCCACGGTATCGGTGATCACGCCCGTGTCGGCATTCCACCGTATCACATCCAATCCGCTGACACCGGGGCTACCGTAGGCGGCAACAATTCTGATTTGGGCATTCAAGCCCGTGGCAATAAAAACAAGCGCGAAGAGGAGAGAGAGCGTTTTCTTCATATTGAGTTGGGAAATTATAAACAAGAATCGACCATGGTCACAACCTAGGCTGTGAGCTTTATTGTTTGATGAATTTTGAGCGTGACCATTGGTCCTCGCCAAGCTTGGCGATCAGCAGGTAGCAGCCGGGTGCAAGTCCGCTTACATCCACTTGGGATCCATTGGCGGTGAATGGCATCGATCGGCCCATTGCATCGGTGATGTACATGGATTCGATAGGCGCGTCGGTGCGCAGGTGCAAGACGTCGATCGCCGGGTTGGGATAGGTCATGATGTTGGTGGGAGCAGTCGGTGATTCTATTGCAGTCACGCCATATTTCAACTGCGCAAAGATCGAATTGTCGCACTCAAATTCGTTGATGAACTGTATCGGCAAGATGCCAGCGGTGAGCGTGTTGCTGATCGTATTGTAGATGCGCACCACAGGCCCCGTCGAATCTGGCAGAACAAACACGATGCTGCTCGTCGATTGGTGAAATGAGCAAGTGCCGATTTGGTAGGAGCTGTATTGCGGGAAGTCGACCTCCAGCGTGAGTGCGCCGGTCGTTGGATCGATTTGCTCGACCAGGAAATGCTCGCTACCGGGAATGCCCACAAATAGCATCAATGCATAGAGAATGTTGGCCTCATTGTCATACTCCAAGGTTTGTACAAACCTGCCTTGGCTTGGCATCGGAACCAGTGTGTAGGAAAACACACTGTCGCGCGTCGGCACTGCATACAGGCATTGCCCCAATGCACTGTCAATGCCGATGAAGTAATAGATGCCCAAGTTGGAATTGTAGCAGCTCGCGTCGAGGTAGACACCCTCGTTGCCTGCAAAGGTGCCAATCACCGTTTCTGTATTGTTGGCGATGTGGTATTGCACCATGTCCATGGTCGATGAGATGACCATGCCGCTGCTGTCCAGCACGTCCGTATTCCGCACCCCAAAGATCTTGCCGCTTGCCATATCGATCTCAGCGCTGGTGCTGATGTCCGTTCCCGGAAATGCAGCGACGGTACGCGAGTCCAAGTCGATGCCATTCAATCCAGCAAAGTCTGCAAAGTAATAGATGCCATTGTAGGCATCAAAAACCGAAGAGCCGATCGCCACGCCCTGCGCTGGCGTCGCCACAGTGTCCAGTATGGCCCCCGTATTGGCGTTCCACCTGATGACGCCAATCGTGCCGGTACCAAGGTCGTAATTGGCACCTACGATGTCGATTTGGGCCGAAAGGAACTGAGCAACAAGAATGAACGCAAGGAGGGAGGATAGCTGTTTCACTATTTTTTGATTAATCTTTTCCGAATATCGTTAAACAATTCTTCATTTCAGCATACATCATGACATTTTTCATCTTCATCACCACTAATGACGCTTGTATTCGAGCCTTCTGACGGATAGGCGACACGTCTTGCATGCCTGAAGCGGTTTGGGAAATTCAGATTTGGGTATTTCTACCCTGAAAGCATGTGCGAACTCCGAGCTTAATTGAGCCATATCAAAATTGATTTGGGAACGATCCAACGATTTTGATGAATTTTGGCCTTTTGAAGGCAAAAATAAATTAGGCTGGCCTATTTTTTAAAGTGTAAGAAATTTGTTAACTTGTTGACAGATTCTTACTGGTCAACGTCTATCCCATCAACCCAATTCTATGAAGAAACGATTCGTCTACTCAGTTTTCGTTCTATTGATGCTTTTGGGGCTATCCCTGAGCGCATCTGCCCAAGGCAATTCTCAATACCCAAACGACAATGCCTTGGTCGGCAGGGCAATCGGTGCTTTTCGCAGCCAATGCCCTCAAAATTATACTGGTCAGATTTCAGGGGGTGTCGAGACGCTCGGCATCTGTTTTGTCGATGGTTTCATCAAGCGTGTGAATCTGTTTCCCGTCGTGCATTGCCCCAACAGTGGGCCTTGTCCTTATTTGGTGATCCTCTTGGGTTCAGTGGATTTTGACTGCGAAGGGAATGTGATCGGCGTCAACTGCAATTGATCGCTTTTCCCAAATGTCCAGCAGCTTCGTTTGTAATATGTAGTTATTTATAAATCAATCAATTCAATGAAAAAATTATTGTATCGGCTAGCCGCGATGATGGTCATCGTGCTAGCACTGAGCTTGCATGCATTTGCTCAAAATGGCAATGGAGGCGACAACCAACTGATTGGCCGAGCCAAAGGCGCATTCAACGGCGGCTGTGCTGGTCCGGCGATTGGTCCCCTGGACGGCGTCGTGGAGACCGTCGGCATCTGCTTCAACGGAGGCTTCATCACACGCGTGTTGCTTTTCAGGCACGTGAATTGCCAACAGGTCGATTGCAATGCGATTCGCTTTGCCCCGGTAGGCTACGTGGACTTCGATTGCGAAAACAATGTGCTGAATGTGAGCTGTACCTGGCAATGAGCACAGGCAGCTACTCCACAAAAAAGGCGAGCCGATGCTCGCCTTTTTTGTGGGCTATTCCTAGCGCTGTATGAGCAGTGGATGAAATGCGCGTCCGCTTTCTGTTGTCAAAAACACAGCGTAATAGCCTTGTGAAAGCGGTTGGTTGTACAAGATGCGGTGCGTGCCCGCTTCGCGCCAGCTTTCCTCGACCAATTGCACGAGTTGCCCGTGGTGATTGCGCAATTCCAAGCGCACATTGCCAGCGGTAGGCAGCTCGATCTGAAACGCGAAGCGGCCATCGCTCGGATTGGGATAGACCTGCAAGCCCGGCTGCAGGGCAAGCTGCTGCGCCTCTACC
>JANPHP010000452.1:0-11926 GCA_031424495.1 Bacteroidota bacterium
GGTGCTACCGCCCAGTCCGATTTGCTGACCAGAGGCTACAATCTGCCCTTCGGCGACGTCGAGCTGCGACATGTGACCGTAGAGTGTTTCCAGTCCGCCCTCGTGGCTGATGACGACCATGTTGCCATAGCCCTTGTTGTAGCGCGCGATTCTGACCTTGCCGGGCAAGGCTGCCACGACGGCGTCACCTGTTTCCAGGTCGATGTCGAGTCCTTTGTGAAACTTGCGTCCAAAAAGGGCACGTTTGCCAAAACCAGAAGTTACAATGCCTACGTGAGGAATCGTGTATTTCCAATTGTCTTGGTCGTCTTTGAAGTTGTACACGAGGGTATCGTGAAACTGGGTCATGTCTACATGATACATGTTGATGTCCGCAGTGTCCCAACGAGCCACCTTCCCATGATCGGGATTGATGTCGTTGGCAGAGATATTGAGCCTTCTGATGATGACGCCTTCATTGGAAGGCGCGACGATGCTTCTGGTGGTGGCTGAGTCGCCACCAGGGCGCTTCTCTACACCACCGTCCAAAACTGGAGCGGCAAAGGTGGTCGAGAGCGTAGAGACAAAAGTCAGAAGTCCAATGATAAGTTGGATCCGCATTAGCAATTCTTTAATTTCAGTAATCTTCTAACAGCAGGCACAAGTTCAGACAAAATTTCCACTTTCCAAAGTTATCCACAAACAAGCTTCAAATTTTGGCCAAATAGGTGGTTCCGTGCCTAAAATGTTGATAACCGTAACAATAACTACCTGATAATAAGCCGTATTAAGGAATGCAAGATTAGTCAATTGAATGCGAACCACCAAAAATAAATCAATGTGGATAACAATTGCCCCCACTTTTCTGCAAGAATGGCACGGTTTTTATCCGCGAACAGCAGTAAATTTCTGCTTGACTTTCCTACCTAAAGCGGCTCTGCAACGATTTAGGTATGCTTTCGTTAAAAAAAGTTGTTCCCCCCTGTTTTTTTTCGAGCATGGATGCAATTTGCACCGTGGCTTGGTCGTATTTTTGAACAAAATGCTTGAGGCAAGATGAAATTGATCAAAAAGACAATACTGATGGTGCTCCTGCTTGCGGCTAGTTTGGTCGCAAAAGCAAGTGACCACCTATTGGTACCGATGGACTACTCGCAGTCCAACCACCTCAAGGCTTACGGGATGGCCTATTGGGTCCTTGAGCACGGCTTAGAAGTACAGTGGCTGCTCAATTACCGCGGCGGCACCTTTGTTTTTGTCTACCATCCTGATTTTGAGGAGGAACTCAGCATACGCGGCGTCAAGTATGAGAAGATTTCGGCGGGCGCACTCACCAATATTCTCGCCCAGGTGACTTCAGAAGATGTGAACATGGACGCCGTGAAGCTGGAAAAGGCACCCAAAATCGCCGTCTATTCCCCAAAAAACAAGCAACCTTGGGACGACGCTGTCACGCTTGTACTTACCTACGCAGAAATCCCCTATGACATCGTCTACGATGGTGAGGTATTGGACGATTCACTCGCAAACTATGATTGGCTGCACCTGCACCATGAGGACTTTACAGGTCAATATGGCAAGTTTTATGCCTCATTTCACTCCGCGCAGTGGTACCAAGATCAGGTGGCCGAATGCGAGGCAATCGCTAAAAAATATGGCTATTCCAAGGTGAGCAAGCTCAAGCTTGATGTCGCGGAGCGCATCAAGAAATTTTGTGCGGGCGGCGGATTCCTCTTCGCTATGTGCTCAGCTACAGACTCATACGACATTGCCCTCGCTGCAGCCAATACCGATATCTGCGACTACGTCTTCGATGGAGACCCACAGTCGCCCTCTGCCCAGCAAGACCTCGACTTCACAGCGACGCTCGCCTTTGAAGACTTTACCCTCATCAAGGATCCGATGACCTATGAGTTTGCCAATATTGATGCCAATCCGGCATTCAATCGGCAGGTTCCCAAGGAGTTGGACTATTTCACGCTGTTTGATTTTTCGGCGAAGTATGATCAGGTTCCTACGATGCTTTGCCAAAACCATACGAGCACAATCAAGGGCTTTATGGGGCAAACGACGGCCTTCACCAACCGCACCATCAAAAAAGAAGTACTCATCATGGGCGAATTGAAAGCCTTTGGTGAGGCGCGTTATATCCATGGCAACCTTGGCGAAGGCATGTGGACCTATTATGGAGGACACGACCCCGAAGATTATCAACACATGGTCGGCGAGGACCCTACTGAGCTGAAGTTGCACCCCAATTCACCCGGCTATCGCCTGATCCTCAACAACATTCTCTTTCCTGCCGCTAAGAAGAAAAAGCTCAAGACCTAAGATGCAATTTCGATTTTCACTGCTCCTGCTGTCGCTTGCAGTTCTATTGTTTCAAGCCTGCAGCCCCTCCACCAAGGAACACCAATCCCCTACCGCGCCTCCCGGCAGCGCGGCTGGCGAAGCTCCCAAGATGACTGCGCTCGTGGTACACCTACCCGACAAGCAGCCCGAAAAGGTCTGGGAGGTCGAAATCGCCAATACCATGACGGTAGGTGAGCTCATGTATGCCCTGAAAGATGCACAGTTTCAGTTTACAGACACGCTCTATCCGGGCATGGGCCACCTTGTGACGAGTGTAGCCGGCGTGAAAAATGCAGGTGGAGAAGGCGAATACTGGCAATTTTGCATCGATAACGTGGCTAGTGACCGCGGTGTCGACGAGAAAACGGTCGCTCCCGGTCAGCATGTAGATTGGCACTATGCTAAATATGGCGAGCTGCCGTGCAAAAAGATTGGGGAATAGTTTTCATCAAACTTCTATATTTGCCACGTTCATCCCTTACGCTATTATGGAAAAACGTTTTTATAAAGACATCGCAGTATTCATTGGCTTGGTAGCCCTGATTGTTGCTGGCCGTTATCTGCCCCACGCTGCCAATTTCACTCCTGCAGCCGCAGCCGGTTTGTTTGCTGGTTATTGGTTTCGCAACCGCCTCGTGGCTGTTGCGGTTCCCTTGCTGGGCATGTTGCTGAGCGATATGCTCATTCAAATGCCTTATCACCTCGGCACGATGGCCGTTGTTTATGGTGCACTTGCGATGCCGGCACTGCTGTCGGGTACATGGTTTCGCAAAGCCCAAAGCAGTAAACTCGGGCAAGCCGCAGTCGTTTTCACAGGTGCGCTGAGTGGATCGCTTTTGTTTTTCGTGAGCACCAACTTGGCAGTATGGCTGTTTGACGGCCTTTACGCCACCAATACCACGGGTTTGATGGCCTGTACTGCAGCGGCCATCCCCTTTTTCAAATGGACGATCTCAGGCGATCTTTCATTTGCGGTGATGCTCTTTGGAGGCTACGCGCTTGTACAACGCCTCGCCGCAACGCGCAAGGAAAATTTGCTGACCGCCTGAGCGCGGTTTCGATAAAAAATACCGAAAAAACCCTTCGCATACCATTGCAGGGGGTTTTTCGTTTTTGAAGGGTCGGCAACACGATCTGCAGACATGTAATTTCGGCAACGATTGATATCTTTGAGCGCATGAAAACGCATTATTCAGCCGATGAGGCATTGCCGCGACTGGTCTTCCTAGAAGGCTGGAGCTACAATGACAATGGAATCGAAAAGGATTTTCAGTTTCGTGACTTTGTCGATGCCTTCAGTTTCATGACCCGCGTCGCGATGGAGGCCCAGCGTATCGGGCACCACCCCGACTGGAGCAATGTCTGGAACAAGGTCCACATGCGCCTCACGACACATGAGGCCGGTGGGCTCACCGACCGCGATTTTCAGCTTGCAGAAATCATCGAAAAGCGCATCCTCAGCAAATGATCACGATCCCCATCGTCAACCGCAGCGGCAACACGCTCCCGTTTTACGCTACCGCACAAAGTGCAGGCATGGACCTCTGCGCGGCAAATGCAGAGCCGATCGTACTCGCTCCGGGAGAGTACAGGCTGGTGCCCACAGGGCTCTCGATCGAACTACCTGTGGGCTACGAGGCGCAGATCAGGCCGCGCAGCGGCTTGGCCTTCAAGCACGGCGTGACCGTGCTGAACTCCCCCGGCACCATCGATGCCGACTACCGCGGCGAGATTGGCGTTTTGCTCATCAACCACGGTCAGCAGCCATTTGAGATCAAGTCGGGTGAGCGCATCGCGCAAATGGTTGTCGCCGCACATGCCGTTGTCTCTTGGCAGACAGCAGAAGAGCTTGCAGAGACGCAACGTGGCGCAGGAGGCTTTGGACATACTGGTAAAAATTGATTCACAGCCCGCAGTGGCGCTAAGAAATAGTCAGGAAAATGAAAATCATCATTCCAATGGCGGGCCGAGGGTCCAGGTTGAGGCCCCACACTCTCACAACGCCCAAGCCTTTGTTGCCGATCGCAGGCAAAGCGATCGTGCAGCGATTGGTTGAGGACATCGTGAGCCTCTACGATGGCAAAGTCGAGGAAATCGGCTTTGTGATCGGCGATTTTGGCGCGGAGGTGGAGCAACAATTGCTCGACCTTGCAACGCGCCTCGGTGCAAAGGGGCATATTTTTCACCAAGAGCAGCCACTCGGCACTGCGCATGCCATTTGGATGGCGCAAAGCCTCATGGACGGCGAGGTGATCATCGCATTTGCCGACACGCTTTTTCGCGCGCACTTCAAGCTCGACCGCACCAAAGACGGCGCCATTTGGGTTAAGCGGGTCGACAACCCCAGCGCATTTGGCGTCGTGACCCTCGACGACAACGGCATTATCAAAGAGCTTGTCGAGAAACCTGTGGAATTTGTCTCTGACATGGCCATTATTGGCATCTATTATATACGTCAAGGCGCCACGCTGCGCAGCGAGATCAAACACATCCTCGACAACGACCTCAAGGAAAAGGGCGAATACCAGCTCACCAATGCGCTTGAAAATATGAAAGCCAAAGGCGCACAATTTGTGCCCGGGACGGTCGACGATTGGATGGACTGTGGCAACAAGGCCGCAATGATCGACACCACACAAAAAGTGCTGGCCTACGACACCCGCGACGGCAAATCGCTAGTCGCTGCAGACCTTTTTGTGCGCAATGCCACCGTGATCCCACCCTGCTACATTGGCAAAGGTGTGCGCTTGGAAAACGCAATCGTCGGTCCCAACGTATCGATCGGGGATGGCAGCACCGTGAGCAACACCGTTGTGAGCGACTCCATCATTGGCGAAAAAACGAAAATTGTAAATAGTGTGCTGATGCACAGCATGATCGGAAATCACGCACATATCGAAAGCGCTCCACTCAACCTCGACCTCGGCGATTACAGCAGGATGAAACCCCATGAATAGAATACTTGGTTTGCTGCTCTTTTTGGCCCTTCTACTCGGGCAAGGACTCATGCCTGCGCAAGCAGGTGGCGGCGCGCTGCATGCCCAAAAGAAGGAAAAGACCAAGGGCGACAAAAAGGGCAAAAAAAGTACCGCTGGCAAACCCACAGCCATCGATCCCAAGACCAAGGAGCGCATCGACTACCTCTTCATCGAAGCCAATACCCTTTACCTACAAGAAAAAAAGACCGAATCCATTGGCCTCTTCAAAGAGGTGCTTGCTGTCGAACCCAAGAATCATGCTGCGATCTACAATGTCGGTAAGATTCAAAATGAACTGAAGAACTTCAATGAAGGCGTGCGCTATTGCAAAATGGCGCTCGATTTGAATCCTGATAACTATTGGTACTACGTGGAGCTCGCAAACGCCTATCAAGGTGCCCATGAAATGGACAAGGCACTCGCCGTGCAAGTAGCGCTCGTGAAGCATTTTCCCGACGACAAAAACGCCCTCTATGATTTGGGTCAATTGTACATTGTGAACAAGGATTTCCAGCATGCGATCGAGACTTACACGCAGTTGGAAAAGCTTACCGGCGCCAATGAGGAGATCACATTTCGCAAGCATCAACTCTATGTCTACACCAATCAGCCGGAGAAGGCGATGGTGCAAATCGATCAGTTGATCGCCAAAAACCCCACCGAATCACGCTACTGGCAAGCCAAGTATGACTTGCTCATGCTCATGAACAAGGTCACCGAGGCGCAGGCGGTGTTGGAAGAAATCTTGAAGAAAAATCCTAGTGATGCATTTGCCCTGCTTTCACTTGCAGATTATTACAAGGGGATCGGGCAAATGGAAAAGTCTGACAATTATCTCCAAAGAGCGTTTGACAACCCCGATGTGGACCTCGACGCCAAGGTGAAGATTTTGGGCGGAATGTATCCCTTGGCCGAAAACGATCCTGCAATCGCGCAGCGCCTCGACCGCATGTCGATGTCGCTCGTGAAATTGTATCCCAAGTCGGCGACCGCCTTGGGCGTGCGCGGAGACGTTTTGCAAGCAGCCGATCAGCCCGACTCGGCTTGCAGCTATTACCGCAAATCCCTGGTGATCGACCCTTCCAATGAGCAAGTGTGGTCTGAATTGTTGATCTTGGAGTCTGAAGAGAGCCTATTTGAAGCCCTGCAAAAAGACTCGGAAAAGGCCCTCGAATACTTTCCCAATCAAGTCCTCTTCCTCTACTTCTTTGGCAATAGCAGCGCCCAAAATGGCGACAATGAAGAGGCGATCTATGCATTCGAAAAAATCAAGAAAACCGAGATCAAGGACAAAGAAGTCTTGTTGCAGACCTATTTGAGCCTCGGCGAATGCTACCACAAAGAGGAACAATATACCAAGTCTGACGAAAATTTTGACGCGGCCCTCAAGCTCTCGCCTAGCAGTCCGCTGGTGATGAACAACTATGCCTATTTCCTCTCCCTGCGCGGTGAACGGCTGGAAGATGCGTCCAAAATGGTGCAACAGGCGTTGCAAGCCGAGCCCAACAACGGCGCCTATCAAGACACCTATGGTTGGATCTTGTATTTGCAGCAAAACTTCAAGCTGGCCGAGCAATGGATCGGCAAAGCTGTCGCCCGTGGTGGCGGTGGCGAGGTTTTGGAACATTATGGCGACACCTGGGCCAAACTCGGCGATCTTACCAAGGCCAAGGACTATTGGCAGCAGGCAATCGAAAAAGGCTCAAAATTCACGGTTGAGAGCAAGCTCAAAAGCTTTGGTCAATGAAGCATAGCCTTGCGATAGCAGCGCTGATCCTCACGATCATGTGCTTGGGCTGCAAGCCCAAGCAAATAACAACTAGCAATGGCCACACCGGTGGCATGGATGCAGCCAAGGCTGCAGCGCTGCACGATGCGAGCGCATTGCGATTTGCCATCATGAGCATCAAAGGCAAGGCCGATTTCACCGACCTCGGCAAGGGCACCACGATTGGATTCACCTACCGCATCGACATCGCTAAAGACAGCCTGATACTCATCAACCTGAGCAAATTTGGCGTGCCCGCCATGAACATGCTCATTTCCCAAGACACGATCAAAATGCGCATTCCGCTGAACCAAACAGCTGCGGTCTGTGACTACTCTTTGCTGCAAAAGGTCATGAAGCTCGACCTGAATTTTGAGAAGTTCCAAGCTGTTTTGCTCGGGCAAGCCCTCTTGGATCAACCCGTGGCTTTGACTTCATCCAAAGGCAGTACCGTAGTGTTGGAAGGCAACAAACCGCCCTATTCTGTATACTGGAATTTGAATGCACAGCACTTCAAGTTGGAAAAGATGCGCATGCTGGATGCTATCTTGGGGAATGAATCGGTACTGACGTATTCCGACTTCAAGAAAGTGGACGGGCAGCTTGTTGCATTCACCTTCATGATGGAGGCAACACAGTCCCAAACAGTGCGTATTGAACTACATCATTCAGGAATTGAGTTTGACAAGGAGAAAATCAATTTTCGTTTCCGGATTCCAGAATCCTACAAAATCATGCCCTGCGACTCCTTGCAGCAGCAGCGATAAGCCCTTGTTTTGGGTCGTCATTGTGCTGCTATTTTTGAGTTATCCACATTTTCTCAGTGCTCAAAATTCTCAGCGGCTCGACTCGCTCTATGCCGCTCAAAAAAGGCTTGATCGGCAAATCGCCGTGCTTTCTCAGGCACGTGACAGCGCCAAAATCGAAAAGGACAACAAGTATGCCGAGCTGCAGTTGATCAACCGCCAAGTTGCGCTCAGCGAGGCCAAACTGAGCGGTCTCAGTGCACAAATGGCCGAGTTGGAGGCACAGATCAGCACAAGCTCCGCAGTGATTGCGTCCCTGGAGGCCGACATGGTCAAGATCAAGGAGCAATATGGAAAGCTCATGGTGGTGACCTACAAGGCCTTGAGCCGCAAAAACACAAGCTTTTACATTCTCAGTTCCAAGTCCATCAGCCAAGGCTACCAGCGAATGCAATATTTCAAGGCGATACAGCAGATGCAAAATTCACAATTGAAGCTGATGCAGCGCACTAAGGTTTTCCTCGCCAAGAAACAATTGCAATTGCAGCTACAAAAGGTCGAGAAGGAAAATGTCGTCGTCACAGAGCGCATGGAGCGCGCCAAGGTCATCAGCCTCAAGACCGAGCAAAAAGTGCTCTATGACAAGCTCAAGGCCGATGAGGCCAAGCTCGCCAAGCAGTTGCAGACGAGCATCAATGAGCGCGCAAAGCTCATGCAAGAGATCAACAAGGAGCTCGACCGCATTCGCCTCGCCAAAAATGACCGCATCAAAAAGGCCAAAAAAGAAGAAGTCGACGTCATCAACAAACTCAACAAGGACTTTGCCAGCAACAAAGGCAAGTTTCCATGGCCCATTCCAATGCCGAATGCATCGATCACGCGGCGTTTTGGGCGGCAGACACTGCCCGGCTCCAATTCAGAAATCGATGTGCAAGGCATAGACCTGATGACCAAACCTGGGCAACCCGTACGGGCTATTTTTGGAGGCGTGGTCGAGTCGGTGATGACGATTCCGGGGCAAGGCAAAATGGTGATCATCAGCCACGGCACCTATTACACGGTATTTGCAAACTTGGCGACGGTGAATGTGAAGGCCAAGGACAAGGTGAACGAGCTCGGCAATATCGGCACGGCACGCACCGATCCAGGCAGTGGTGAGACCAAGGTTTACTTTCAATTGAACCAAGACAAGGCCGCGATGGATCCTGAACTATGGCTGGAAAAGAAATCCTGATGTTTTGCACCAAAGTAAAACCTGTTGATTCCTATTATTTTTCCGTAGATTTGAGACGATTTTAATCGAATAAGAATATGGCATCTCAAGTGATTTTGTTTCTCGGCGGCCTGGGTACCCCAGAGTTGATCTTGATCCTACTCGTCGTTCTGTTGATGTTTGGCGCCAAGAAAATTCCAGACTTGGCTCGTGGCATGGGACGTGGCATTCGTGAATTCAAGGATGCCTCCAGGGAAATCAAGCGTGAAATCGAGACCGATCCCAACGACAGCAATAATCCTCCGCGCTCACAAGAGTAAGGAGTAGCTCATTATATGGCGAAGCGCCTTTCAGCATCCGCAAGCGGCTGTTGAAAGGCGCTTTTGATTGTTTAGAAAATGCTACTAAATGCCTCTAAATCTGAACATTCCCCCCTCTTTTTACACACATCTATTGGCAAATCCGCTCATTCTTGACGATATTTGCATCTTAAGCTTTTCTGGATCGAAAATTACAATGATGAGAAAACTGATCTTGCTTTTCATGCTGGCAACCGCGCCGCTTCTTTGGCTAGATGCACAAAATAATCCACCTGCGATTGCTGCCCCTGGCAATGAAATCGTTTGGCAATTGGATAGTCTGATACCCTGCCACAATTTTCAACCCCTCGCATTCTCGAAATACAGCCGCGACAGCCTCAATAAATACAACTATCGCCCAGATTCATTGCCACCTTGCTCAAGCGACCTCATCGCGCAGCGCCTCAAGGACATTGGCTCCCCACTAGACCTCTCCTACAACAGTGATGTCCAGGCATTTATAAATCTCTACACCCTGCAACGCCGCGAGCAAGTCGAGCGCATGCTCGGCCTCGCACACGTCTACTTTCCCATCTTTGACGAGGTGCTCGACCGTGAGGGCGTCCCGATGGAGATTCGTTACCTACCCATCGTCGAGAGCGCACTCAACCCACATGCACGCTCACGTGTAGGCGCTACCGGCCTGTGGCAGTTCATGTTGTCGACCGGCAATATGTACAACCTCAACGTCACGTCTTACATCGACGAACGCCGAGACCCCTACAAGAGCACCGAGGCAGCGATACGCTACCTCAAAAACATGTACAAAACCTATGGCGATTGGCTGCTCGTCGTTGCCGCCTACAATTGCGGCCCCGGCAACGTGAACAAAGCCATTGCACGCTCCGGTGGAAAACATACATTTTGGGAAATTCAGGAATTCCTGCCCCGCGAAACGAAGAGTTATGTCCCTGCACTCATTGCAGCGACTTACGTCTTCAACTACTCCACTGAGCACAACCTTTTTCCGCGCATGGTGGATTTCAGTTATGGCCAAGATACCGTGCAGATCGTGCGTCAGCAAATGAGCCTCAAGCACTTTGCAGACGTGACCCACACAGATTTCTGGACTTTGAAGGATCTCAATCCGGAGTTGAAACTGGACATCATCCCCTACTCGCCCGTGCCTTATGTATTGCGCGTGCCGATGAAGACAGGGCAATTTTTTGCAGCATTTCGCGACTCCATCATGACGTTGGCCACCAAGTTGAATGTGGACTCTGCCAAGGTGGCCTACAGCGACGCCCGCCTGTCGCCCCTCACCAACAAGCCCTATGTCGCAGAGGCATCTGAAAACCCAACCTATGGCAGCCAAAGCAGCGGCAGCAGCAGCAAAAATCTGGTCTACCACAAAGTGCGCCGAGGCGAAGTCGTGGGCTCGATTGCATCGCGTTACCATGTATCTGCAAAGGATATTTCCAAGTGGAATGGCCTACACAACTACAGCATCAAAGTCGGGCAGAGCCTGAAAATCTATACTAAAGGTGGCCCGACCTCTCAGCCACAGCCCAAGCCGATTCCCTTGGAATTGCCCAAGCAAGTGGTGGCAACTGCGACTCCTGTCGATGGTGGCGGTGATGAAGATGATGCCGCCATGCCAAATATGAAGCCTGTCGTGATTCCCGAGTCCAAACCAGTTGTGATCCCTGAGTCCAAGCCGATCGCTAAGGTCGAGCCAAAACCAGAATCCAAGCCTGTCGTAATTCCCGAGTCCAAACCAGTTGTGATCCCTGAGTCCAAGCCGATCGCCAAGGTCGAGCCAAAACCCGAGTCGAAGCCCGTCGTGATTCCTGAGTCGAAGCCGATCGCCAAGGTCGAGCCAAAACCAGAATCCAAGCCGGTTGTGATCCCTGAGTCTAAGCCCGTCGTAATTCCCGAGTCGAAGCCGATCGCGAAGGTCGAGCCGAAACCAGAATCCAAGCCAGTTGTAATTCCTGAGTCGAAGCCGATTGCGAAGGTCGAACCTAAGCCAGTTGTAGCACCTGAGGCAAAGCCGACCGTCAAAGTCGCCCCCAAAGAAGACATTGGTGCACGCTACCATGTCGTGAAGCAGGGCGATACCCTCTGGCAAATCGCCAATAGCGAGGGCTTGACCGTCGATAAGCTCATTTCCATGAATGAGCTTGCAGGCCACAAATTGGAAATCGGCCAAAAACTCAGGGTTAAGTAATTCACTTGCGCTTGCCCACGCATCGCTGCTTGCTTTTGGTAGCCTCCATTTCTGAATCGCTCGTCGCGCCACTTCGGCAAGGGTTATCCGCTTGCATCGGTAAGACGACACCAAGCGGATCAATCCTGAACCGCGATTACCCGTTTATATTGCAATGATCTGCCGATGAGCCTCGAACTAGCTATTAGATTTTGGTGGGATGCGCCCGATGTGCAAAAGCAGATGCGCGAGATGTTGGCAGCATTTGAAGCTAGCCAAAACGCAACCGTTCGATGGACGCGTGCTGTCTTGAAACGGGGCGAAACGACGCAAGACGGGCTATCACTCAACTCTCCCGTCACCACCGTACAGGTGATGGATT
>JANPHP010000453.1:0-7959 GCA_031424495.1 Bacteroidota bacterium
GCTGTGGCGTATCAAACTTAGGACACCGTTGTCGGGGGCAATGTAAAATTGTGCGTCTTGGCGCATGATCACCATGCCCAAACGACTGCCACCCTCGGGGTCGACCCCGATGATGTGGATGGAATCTGCAGGAAATTTGGGGCAGGCACTTTTGGCTACAAAGGCTGCTTCCATCAAATTGAAGTGCGCGATTTCGTGGCTGATGTCCACAATCAGCGCTCCAGGCACGAGGTGCAGGAGCGTTCCCTTGAGGGAAGCAGCATAATGGTCACGGGTGCCTAGGTCCGTAGTGAGCGTGATGACGGCCATCCACGATAAATTTTCCCAAATATTTGCTTAATTTTGGTCCCATGGTTGTGCATTAATCCACAAACACCGCGCAACTGTATGATTATTGTGACCGAACACAGCTTTTTTCTAGAGGAGATCAGTCCCCTCGAATTTTACGGAGTCAATAACACGCGCCTCGATGCTCTCAAGGCCAAGTATCCGCATGTCCTGTTTGTTGCACGCGGCAATGACCTCACGCTCAAAGGCCCTTCGCAGGAATTGAGTTTGGCGCGAGACATGGTCGAGAGCCTCATGGACGAGTTTGCGCAGCGCGGCAGCATGTCGCAGCACAGATTCCAAGAGTCCCTCGCCGCAGGCGCAGGCGCCGAGGCCCTGCGTGGCAACATCGACGACGAGGACTTCATCCTCCACGGCACGCGTGGCACGATCATTCGTGCCAAGACGGCTGGGCAGCGTGAGATCTTGAAGGCGGCGGCTGAAAACGACATCGTCTTCGCACTCGGGCCTGCGGGCACGGGCAAGACCTATATGGGCGTCGCGCTCGCAGTGCGTGCACTCAAGGAAAAGGAAATCAAGAAGATCTTCCTCGTGCGGCCAGCCGTTGAGGCAGGGGAGACGCTCGGCTTCTTGCCGGGCGACCTCAAGGAAAAGGTCGACCCTTACTTGCGCCCGCTCTACGACGCGCTCGAAGACATGATCCATTTTGACAAGCTCAAAATGTACCTGGAGAAAAACATCATCGAGATCGCCCCGCTTGCCTACATGCGTGGCCGCACCCTCGGCAACTGCTACGTGATCCTCGACGAGGCGCAAAACGCAACCGAGATGCAGTTTCGCATGTTTCTCACCCGCCTCGGCAACGGCGGCAAAATCATCATCACCGGAGACGACAGCCAAATCGACCTGCCCCGCAACCAACGCTCAGGCTTGTTGCAAGCCAAGCGCATCCTCAAGGGTGTGCCCGGCATCGGCTTTGTGCGCATGAAACCGACCGACGTCGTGCGCCACAAGCTCGTGCGCGAGATCATCGCCGCCTACAAAAAGGAAGACGACGAGAAGGAGGCTTTTCAGCAAAACAGGGCCGAAGAAGGCAGGGCGCAGCACCGCAACGTCGCGCCGATCACCCCCGTCGATCCGCAGCAACCCGAGGCTTGAGAGCCAGTCAATGAAATAAAAGAAAAGGTCGCTTGGTGGAGCGACCTTTTTTGTTGGGGGGATAGAATAGGTGGTATTGGAGAATGAAGTAGTGAGGCAAATGACAGCATTTGCGTGGAGCTGCGCAAAACGATTTTCGCAAGTGCTTACGCACCCAAATGAAATTTGACAAGAGAAAGCCCTTGGAATTGAGCATCCTGGTGAAATGTGATCAATGTTGGATGGCACTAAAGATTCTTAGATTGCATTATTCCCATCTCAGAACTCCCAACATGCCCCAGGAATTGAGGACCAGAAGCATTGTTCGCGCATTCTGAAATCGAGCGGATTTGAAGAAAGCCTTTGGCAACGATACAGTTCCAAGCAGGGCTTGCTAGCAGTGATGTTAACTTTCGTGCGCCGCGGCGTATTTAGGATATTTGCTTGCCGTCTTCGCCTAGGGCTTTGCCCTAGGCTGACAGCTTTCGGCCCTTCAGGCCGGTTAACCAGTCCAATCGTGCGCCGAGGCGTAGGTAAGCAGTCAGCGATGGGCAAGGCCCATCGCTAGCGGCACAAGCAAGAATTTCAAGTACGCCGCGGCGCACGCAAGCCTCACTGCGCGTGATTGACCAAACTCCTCCCGTTCAATTTGCGCTATTTCAGGAATTCTACATCTCGGTTGCCTGCCAAGCAATAGAAAAATCATTCCTCCCCACCAAACCCAGGATCAGGCTCAAATCCAAAATACTTCAACCACAGCGCCACATCCAAACCGCCTTCGATGCGCACAAAACCAGATTCATGCAAAGAAAATCGCCACTGTTGCATCAGCGTATAGATTTCATCCTGAGTGGGTAGGGTTTTGTAGGCTTTCAAATGCAGATCAAAATAACCCACCAATTCCCCTTTTGCCGGCGCGATATGCATGTAGGATGTATTCCACTCCCGGTAAGGCTTTTTGTTGGTGAATTGCTCCATGATCCAATACTCCGTTTCACCTAAAGAATCGGTCCCAACGGTCAGCAGCAAGCATTTTTTGTATTCAAAAGGGCGCGCATCTCGAAAGTGTGCCCAAGCCAGAACCTCTCGATGTTGCCCCCGCAATTTCCGATGCGAATCCCATCGCTCTGGAAAATGCCCCTTGTTCAGCGGTGCATCCACCGCCGATTGCGCAATTGCATTCCCCCCAAAAAGAAGCAGCATGCCCAAAAGAAAAATTTTCATGATCTCAAAGATTTGTATCCTCCCAAACCCCACGCCACACATCCCTTAAAAGTATTTTTCCGTCTCGTCAACCCGTCCCGGAACAGTTGCCCCCCCCTCCGGGCACTGAAGTGCTCGGCAATTCATTCTGCGCAACGGTCAGACAAGCATTGTGGTGAAATTCATGTCGGCAGTACAATATGAATTTCACCATTAAAATGATCTCACCACAAGCACTGAATGAATCTTTAGATCGCCGTAGGCAATTCCCGTAGTCCCGCTGAGCAAGCGGGAAGGCTACGGATTTACAATTCAACCCGCCCCCAAACCTTCCACCCGTACCGTAAACCCGTACCGTAAACCCGTACCGTCCACCCGTACCCGAACGGTCTTTAGACCTTCTCTCCGTGCGTAGCGCACATGAGCGCGACCAACTCCATGATCTGAGGGTAGGTCTTCATATTCTTTTTGCGCAGGTCGTCGAGCGGCACCCAGTGCACCTCTGTGATGCCCTCATTGAGTTGGGGCACGAGCTTGGGGCGGCCCTCGATGCTCATGCGGTACCAATGCGTCGTCTTGAAGCGCCACTTGTCACGGCGGTTGAAAATGTGGAAGGTGCTCCGCAGCAGCTCGCCGACCTTGTGATCGACGATGCCGCATTCCTCAGAGACCTCGCGCCAAGCACCTAGCGTGCTCGCCTCGCCTTTTTCGAGCTTGCCCTTGGGCAAGTCCCACTTGCCGTCGCGCACCATCATGAGCAATTCGTTGTGATTGTTCACAACGAGGCCACCAGCAGCTTTGATCGTTTTGAACAGCTCGATGTAGCGCTCCTCAAAGCTGCGCATCTCGGCCTCGGTCTCAAAGAGCAGGATCAGATGGGCCCGCCGCAGCGTGATGCGAGGGTCTTGGTGGATGCGCAGGAGCGATTTGCGCTTGAGGCCCGTGCCATCGGCATAGAAGACCTCGTTCTGAAAAAAGAGGTTGCCAGTGAGTAGGCGCTCCTCAATTTGCTCCAGCGGTTGCACCTCAAAGCTGAAATGCGGGTTTTGATGCCGCAGTTCAAACGAGATGGCGAAGTTGTCAGCGAATATTTTCATAAATTGCAGCCACAAAGATGGAAGCTACATCCGCAAAAATCGCTGAGGAACTGATAAAAATCAAAGCAGTTCGTCTACAACCTGAAAATCCTTTCACTTGGGCCTCCGGTTGGCGGTCCCCTGTGTACTGTGATAATCGCCTCACGCTGTCCTATCCTGCCCTTCGGGCGCTGGTGACGGATGCTTTGGTGGCCTTGATTCGGGAAAATTATCCACATGCCACCGGCGTGGCTGGCGTGGCCACTGCGGGCATCCCGCAGGGAGCCTTGGTGGCCGATCGCCTGGGCTTACCTTATATCTACATTCGCTCAGAGGCCAAGAAACATGGCATGGGCAATCAGATCGAGGGGCGCTTGCAGCCTGATTTGGAATATGTCGTGATCGAGGACCTGATCTCCACTGGCGGCAGCAGCCTCGCTGCGGTGCAGGCGCTGCGCGCAGCGGGCGGCCGTGTCGCAGGTGTAGCCGCGATGTTTGACTATGGATTTGGGCACGCTGCCGCAGCCTTTGGCGAGGCGGGCGTAAAGTGTGCTGCCTTGGTTGGGTTGGATGAGCTTTTGGCAAAAGCCGTGGAGATTCACTATATTCAGCCCGTCGAAATGGCTGTGATCCAAGATTGGCGGCAAGACCCCGTCGCCTGGACCGCAAGATTTGTCGACAAACCCGCCTAGGGATTTTTGGAATGTGTTGAAAATGAATTGAATTCAGAAGACATGAGTGGGATTCAACTGAGCGAATACCAAGAGATCCAAGACTGGATCATCAACGTCGAGCACTACGCTGGCGAGACCACCATCGAGGTCACGGCGACTGCCATCGTGCAAGTCTGCGAGATTTTGAAGGAAAAATTTGGCTTCAATTACCTCGCCGACATGACGGGCATCGACTACTATACCGACGATTTGCGGTTTGGTGTCGCTTACAACCTCGTGAACTTTGACAACAAGAAGCGCCTCCGCATTGTGGTCAAGGTAGGCGAGCATGAGCCGACGGTCCACAGCGTCGTCTCGGTCTGGCAAGCGGCCAATTGGTATGAGCGTGAAATTTGGGACATGTTTGGCATTCGCTTTGGCGGCCATCCTGACCTCAGGCGCATCTACATGCCCGAAGATTTTGAGTACTTTCCGCTCCGCAAGGAGTTTCCATTGATTGGGATTCCCGGCAGTTTGCAGGTGCCTACCAATGATGGGCCCAAGGAATACAAGTAATTTTAAGGGTTACACTCAGTCCAGATCGGCCTTTTTAGGGTGAAATCGGGCTTGAAAAAAAGTTTGGAACGGTTGTTGATAATTCAGGTACTTGAAGTTTACTCATTTTTGAGTTATCTTCGGAGTGAGAATTACTAAATTGGTGGAAGAATGAGGCATTATCTACTGTTACCGTTAGTCTTGGGGCTATCCTTGGTATTGCCTTCGACGGTTTCTACGCCCGTTTCGGCGCAAGAAGACCTCAAAGTGATCTTGGTGGACCTCAAAGTGAAGACTCCTGCCGACGCTCCCAAGTGTTACGGCAATACTTTTGATGCCAAGCGTGTAGAGTTGTCGCTCGACATCGACGACCCGCTCAATACTTTGGAAGACTTTGCGATGAGCGAAGACCCCTTGGAGGGGCCTGATTGTTTCATGCCAGAGCTCAAAGTAATCTTCCGCGAATACACTTACGTTTTCAGCATGTACTGTACTTCTGTGAAGAAGTATGGCAACTCAGCCCCCTATATTCCCTCTGCAAAAGGTCTGCGCCCTGACATCGAGATGACCGAATCGGTCGTCGAGCTGCTCGACGAGTTGCGCAAAAAATACTTTGGCTCCACAGTCGATCCCAAGATCGCCGCAGTGTTCAACAAGCCGATCAAGCTCGAGGATGAAAAGATCGACGACAGCGATCTCTACAAAGACGACGACGACGACAAGGACCTCGAGAAAGATGCCATGGACAAAGAGGGCTGGTTCGACAAAGTAAAAGACCCGACCCTCGATCAAGACGACACCCCTGACGACGAAGGCGACGGCGGGAATTGAGAAAGCGATTGATGCTTGAATGGAGAATTGTACTGCGGTCAATTCTCCATTTTTTTTGTGCCGCTAAGGTCGTCAAACCTATCCGTCCTGCGTACAACTCCATACTGCAACGCTTTCCTGTTGGGACGCGGCAAGATCCTTATTTGCAATGATTACTTGAAACGACGATGGAAACGAACGTATTGTATTTTGAAAAACAGCGCTTTACACAATTTTGGCTGTGGCTGATCATCGCTGTGGTAAACTTGTCGGTGGCCTATGGTGCCTACCTTCAATTTACAACAGCCATCGATCCATCCGGCCGACCGATGGACATGGTCGGGTTTTACATCGGACTTGGTCTTGCACTGCTCGTCGACCTCATCTTTGTTTTGGCGCGCTTGGAAACGCAAATCACCAAGGTAGGGATAGAGGTGCGCTTTTTTCCCTTTCACCTGAATGCAAGATTCTTTCCATGGAGCGACATCGCCAAAAGTCAGGTGCGAACCTACGAGCCCCTTTCAGAATTTGGCGGATGGGGCCTCAGGGGATCATTTTCTGGGAAAGGCAAAGCCTTCAACGTCTCCGGCAACCAAGGCCTGCAATTGGAATTCAACGATGGCAAAAAGCTACTCATCGGCACCCAAAAACCTGAGGAAATCAAAGCAATCCTACAAAAAATGTAAAATGAATGATCAAGAATGATCGCCAACCAACTGCGGAATCCCAAATTACAAACTCCCAACGGCGATCCCAATACAAGATTCCCAACCCCCAGCCCCCACACCCCCCGCAACTACTACCTACTACCTACTAACTACTACCTACTAACTACTACCTGCTACCTGCTACCTACCACCTCTCAATTCCTAATCCCTAATCCCAATCCCTATTTATTCATCGCCAGCAAATACATCACCGCCATCCTCACGGCTACGCCGTTTTCAACCTGCTCCAAAATAATCGAACTCGTAGAGTCTGCCACCTCGGCGCTGATCTCCACACCGCGGTTGATGGGACCTGGGTGCATCACAACCAAATTCTTTTTGGCGGCGAGCAAGCGATCCATCGTGAGGCCATATTGCATCGTGTACTCACGCAAGGTGGGGAAGTACTTGACGTCTTGACGCTCCAGTTGAATGCGCAGCATGTTCACAGCGTCGGCCCAGCTTAGGGTGTCTGCGAGGTCATGGCTCACCTCGACGCCGAGCTCGTGGATAAATCGAGGCATGAGCGTAGGAGGTCCACAGACGCGCACTTTGGCGCCCAGTTTTTGCAAAGCATAGATATTGCTCAGCGCCACGCGGCTGTGTAAGATGTCGCCAATGATCGCGACATGCAAGCCCTGTAGCGTCCCAAATTTCTCTTGCAAGGAAAAGCAATCGAGCAACGCCTGCGTCGGGTGCTCATGTGCGCCATCGCCTGCATTCACGATGCGGGCGTCGATGTGCTTGCTCAGGAACACGCAAGCGCCCGGGTTCGGGTGGCGCATCACAATCATGTCGACCTTCATCGCGAGGATGTTGTTGACAGTGTCGAGCAGGGTTTCACCCTTTTTGACGCTACTGCTGCTGGCGCTGAAGTTGATGGTGTCGGCCGAGAGCCGTTTTTGTGCCAGCTCAAAAGAGATGCGGGTGCGGGTGCTATTTTCAAAGAAAAGATTGGCCACCGTCACGTCGCGCAGGCTCGGCACCTTTTTAATGGGGCGATTGATCACCTCCTTGAACTCGGTGGCGGTCTTGAAAATCTGGCCGATGTCGTCGGCCGTGATGTTTTGGATGCCTAGCAGGTGTTTTGAACTCAGCATTTATCGGGATTCAATTCTCACAGAGTCTTCGCCGCCACTCTCTTTGAGGCGCACGATCACTTTTTCAGAAGGTAATGCATCGACACGGATGCCTGTATACAGCGCCTCGACGGGCAATTCACGCTGGCGATTGCGATCCACCAGCACGAGCAGCTCCACCGTGGCAGGTCGGCCAAATGCCAGCATCGCATCAAGGGCCGCACGTATGGTGCGACCTGTGTAGAGCACATCGTCTACAAGGATCACTTTTTTGCCTTCGACCAGAAAATCGACCTTGGTGGCATTGGGAAGGAGAGGGGAGGCGTGCCGCCCCACATCGTCCCTGAAAAATGTCACGTCCAGTTCGCCATAAGGCAACTGCAAGCTGGGAACCAAGTCCTGCAAAAGCGCATGCATCCGTCGGCCGAGGTAGACACCTCGCGGCTGAATA
>JANPHP010000454.1:0-6202 GCA_031424495.1 Bacteroidota bacterium
CGTTTGGGCTGGGACTGGCGAAGGCAATCCCCGCAACTCGCAAAACCATGGCAGAGGCATCTACCGCAGCCTCGACGCCGGCGCAGCCTGTTGTATCATTCACAAAAAGCACCTTTTCCCACGATTCGCCGCCGTTGGTACTTCGGTAGACCCCGCGTTCCGGATTGGGGCCCCAAGCACTCCCCAGCGCTGCTGCATAAATCGTGTTGGGGTCGGTAGGATGAATGATGATGCGGTGAATCGTGAGGGTATTTTCCAAGCCCATGCACTTCCAGCTGCGACCGGCGTCGAGGCTGCGGTAGATGCCTCTGCCATGGTTTTGCGAGTTGCGGGGATTGCCTTCGCCAGTCCCAGCCCAAACGATGCTTGCATTGGACGGCGCCACAGCCACTGCGCCGATCGATTGCACGACCTCCTTGTCAAAAATCGGCAACCAATTTGTTCCGCCATTTTCACTTTTCCAAAGCCCGCCAGAAGCGGTGCCGACATACAGCACGGGATTCTCGGTATTGGCGGCAGCGATGCTTGTAACACGCCCGCTCATACCTGCCGGGCCGATATTGCGAATTTTGAGCGATTTGAATCTGGAGAGGTCGATTTGTTGCGCTTGAAGCGCCTGCGACATCACAAAGAGCAGTAGCAAGGCAGCGCAAAACTGCAGATATGGGGCTTTGAAGCGCATTGAGGCCATCATTGTTAGGCAATTTACCTAGATCTGCCCACTTCACAAAGGAAAACGCGGTTTCCTGCTCAGGCTTGGAAAGCTGACGATCGCGCGATGCTAATAATTTTGAACAGAATGAAGCCCGCGTACCCAAGAGCGCCAAGCAACGTAAGCACAGCTCAATGCGCAAATCGCGAGCCCAAGCGATTCGCGCGCCAACTCGACGCCGGGGCGACTGTCCATTTTGTTGGCGATTCCCTGATACTCATCCGGCCACAAAAGAATTGCACCTACGATCGCCGCTAGCATCGGCAATACACTCACGGAAATCGGGAGTCGACGATAGGCATTGACCAACAGAAGCAAAGCCATCATGCCATATATTGCGATCCAAGTAATTGGATCTGGATCATTGTATTGCACGGCGGCAAATCCGACAAAAATGAGGGCAATGACAAGGCTGATCACGAGGTGCAAGCGGCTTTCCATGTCGTGAATTTAGGGAACATTTCGATCAATTGCGCAATTGGGCTACTTGAGAGGAATCAGGGCGCAAACAGTTAAGGGCTGTCTTGCGAATGGAAATTGGTCGGGATTTTGTAGTTTCAGGCCATGAAGCGTTTCCTGCCGATTTTCTTACTACTATTTGTCGCGGCATCTGCCTGCCAGCCTACCGATTCCAAAAAAGTGGAGAGTAACTTGCCAGACTCCCAACCCAAGGGCTTGCAGCTCATGAATCAATATTGTGGAGCCTGCCATACCGTGCCCTCGCCCAGTGACTTGGACCAGAAGACTTGGAAAAACCACATCCTCGTGCGGATGGGAGCCTACATGGGCATTTACAACGACAATATTCAATATTATGATAGTGTACCGGTAAAGTGGTTAGAACCTGGCATTGGTAGGCAAAGGGTGCTTGCAGGGGGCATTTATCCCAAGACCCCCATGATGAGTCGCGCCGATTGGGAGACCTTGCGCAATTACATTCTGCAAAATGCTCCGGCAGCGACTACCGCTGCACCGGGCATCTTGCCGATCACACGGGATTTGAAGAACTTTGTATCGCGCCGGCTACCCATCGACGACGAACTGCAGCCACTCGTCTCCGCCGTCGCCATCGACACTGCCTCGGGCTTGCTGTATGCTGCCTTTTTCCAGCAGTCGCTGCTCCAACTCGACCCTGCTGGCAAAATGCTCGACCACGTCGACGGACTCTACGGTCCCGTCTTTTTGCAACCTAATGGGGGCGCATTTACGCTCGCCGAGATCGGCAGCATGAAGGGCAGCGACCATCCCAAAGGCAGCATCGCGCAATATACAGCCTTCAAGCAGCTCAAAAATAAGCAGCCGACGGTGCATTTTGATTCCTTGATGCGCCCTGTGATGGCCCGCTGGGCAGACCTCGATCAGGACGGTGACCAAGACGCCGTCCTCGCCGAGTTTGGCTACCATTTCGGTGAAATGTCTTGGCAAGAAAATCAAGGCGCTAAACAATTTGTGCGCCACACGCTCTACCCAGACGACGGCACACTCGCCATCGAAGTGGCAGATTTCACGGGCGATGGCCTGTCCGACATCTTGAGCCTCAAGGCAAATGCCGACGAGCGTGTCGATTTGTATGTAGGTAAGGGCAAAGGTGAGTTTGAGCAAAAAGTGCTTTTTCGGTTCAATCCGACTTATGGCTGCACCGCCATGGAGGTGGTCGATTGGGACCACGACGGCAAGCTCGATTTTTTGGTCGCCAATGGGGACAATGGCGACTATCCACCGATCCTCAAACCCAATCATGGCGTGCGCCTCTACCTCAACAAGGGCAATGCACAGTTTGAGCTCGCCCATCATTGGCCGATCGATGGCGCCTATGGTTTGCGGGTGCGCGATTTTGATCTAGATGGCGATTACGACCTCGCGGTCGTGTCCTTTTATCCCGATTACAAGAGCCGCCCAGATGAAGCATTTGTCTATTTCAAAAACGAAGGCAAGAATCAATTCACCGCGCATACATTTCCCGAAGTGGGCCTCGGCAGATGGATGGTGATGGATGCCGGCGACATCGACCACGACGGTGACGACGACATCATCCTCGGCGCACTCAACGTCAAAAGCGACGACTGTACCGAGGCCACTTATGATCAGTGGATGAAGGACAATGTGCCGCTGATGGTGTTGGAGAATAGGACACGCTAACTTGAATACGCAGTTCCATCAACTCCATGCTTGCAAGGCGCCACGCAGAAAACGGCCTATTTTCCCTGCCGTTTCGCGTAAATGGCATTGAGAATCGTCGCGAGGCGATAGCCTGCGGTCGCGAGGCGCATCCCGACGACTTTTTGTGCCGATTGCAGGTAGGTGACCGATGGGCTGTCATTCGGCTTGATCATCAGCCCTGCACTTTGAAATCCTTGGAAACCAGTGCTCACCGCATAAACGTGGCTTTCATTTGCCCAGACCTTAGGGCTCAGGTTTTGCAGGTCTGTGATGGTGGCTGCAGGATAAGCCAATGTCACCGCCGAGGCAATACTTTTGATCTTTACCTGCCAATTGCCTGAATCAGCCTTTATTTTGCCGTAGGTATCAAAATAGCCGCAACCATCGTCCCAAAGGCTATGCAGGTTGTCGTTGTCCTTGTCATTCAAGGCAAATTTGTTGCCACCAAGGTCGCCTTTTTTATTGGCGATGCTGTACATGCTTGTGCTGTGCAGCGGCTGATGCAAGTCACCGACAAAGTGGATCAAAAAAGACAGAAACAGGCTCTTCTGACTCGGCGTTGCGAGGGTTGTGTCAAGCACATATTGCGATTGTTGGATCGCCCAGACCACATTAATTGCAGGTGCGGCGTCGCAAGGAGCAACTACATTTTCAGTTTCTAGTGGAATATTGGTGTAGTGCCAAGCATTGTAGACAGAGATTCCAAATCCCTTCAGTTGGTCGGGCCATGTTGCTGCTTGCACAAAACTGCGCTGCACGTTTTTGGGTGCGTCCAGGTTTTTGAGCAGTCCATTTGCCCATTTCTGAGCGCCAGGAGTGAGGCGGTCGTAGGCGATTTGTGCCACGACCATGTGGCCAGTCGCGCCCCAAGCGAGACAAGTGCGCGGTAGAAGTGTGAGTGCGAAGAGCAGGGGTAGGGCAAGGAAAAGTGATTTTCTCATAATCTAGTTTGGTTTTTTCAAGCTGCAATTTGGGCATAATTTTGTCCGGGCCTCATTCCCGCAGCAATTTCGCAGAAAACACCTGCTTGCCCACCACAATGCGGTACATGTACACGCTCGGCGCAAGCGCCTCGGTGTCGAGCACCAAATCATCGGGCTGCTGTCCAGCTGCCCAGTTTTGAGCGAATACTTTGCGGCCATTGAGGTCATACAATTCGACGCGGCCAGCGTCTGCACCAATCTCTGAAAAGCGGATCGTCACTGCATTTTTGAAGGGGTTGGGGAATAGGATCGGCGCAGCCAAGTCAGTCGCGCCACCCGTCCTGACCTCGATCACGCGGTGAAAATGGCTCAAACCATTGCTGTCGAGCTGCCGCAGGCGGTAATAATTGACATTGTTTCGGGCATAGTCCGTGTCAGTGAAAAGATAGGTGCCATTGCCCGCATTATCGGGGGCTGCTGCTACAAATCCGATTTCTTCAAATTGCTGATTGGTGCCGCCTTTCATCCGCTGCACGTAATAGCCGACATTGTTTTCCTCAGCTTGGGTCTGCCAGTCGAGTTGCACAAATCCATCGGCCTCAGCGCCTTGAAACGCCAGCATTTCGATGGGCAGGATGCAGCCATTGATATTGCCGGTGAGTATGAGGTCCAGGTTGCAATGCTGACCAGCAAAGCCGTCGATCATGACATAATAGGTCTGCGAAGGCTGCAAAAGCGGCGCAATATTGACCGGTACACTCGCCAGCATCTTGTCTGCGCAATAGACCGGTGCGCCCCAGCCTGCCCCAGTCTGACAGCTAGGCACTTGGTAGATGGCGAGTTGGGCGCCGTTGCCGCCCGGGATTGAATTTTGGCAGGAAATATTTTCCAGCATCATGTCGATTTGCGCATTGGAGCAAATGGTCGATGGCGTCGAAAATTTGTACCAAATCGTGTTTTCCAAGCGTGTGATGGCATTGGCACCCGAGCATTGCGGCAGGGAGAGCAGTTGGATATTGAGGTTGGGATCCTCGGTCGTGGGCTTGCCCGTCGCAAGCGTCGTGCTGCCTGCATAACTCACGCCCGAGGCGTTGATGAGCGTAGCCGCGCTGCAGCTATTGCTGCCGAAGTTTTTGCGCGGTGCGCCAGAGCGTATGGTCGCGGCCCAACCGCTTGCCGTAGTGCCGCCATCTGAATAAAATTCAAACGTGAGGCAGCCCGAAGTATTCGCAATCGTAGACTTGATCGTCTGCAAATCATTTGCATTGAGGGAGTTGCCCGTATAGGTCGCGATGAGGCGGGCGGCGGTGCTGTTGCCGTCATAGACGTGCAGGTAATCATAGTTTTGCTCGATGCCGATCGTGCCGATCACGGCCCAAATGCCTTCACCTGCGCCCAGAGCCGCAGGCGTGGGGCAATAGGTCGTCACAAAACTCTGGTTATTGCTGTAATTCGCACCGGCTCCGCCTGTATCGTAAAACGTAAGCGGACTCGCTGTGCTCGCATACAAGGTCGCATTCACCGTCGGGCGGTTTACGCAGCGCAATGTCGCCTTGAAGCCCGTCGCCGTGGAGCTTGCATCGCTTTGCAGGCGCGTCGTGAGGCACTGCCCGCGCGAGATGACCGTGCCCGGCTGCGGATAGGAGCTCGTGGTGCCCGTGTAGAGGGCTTTTACAGCTGAATTGGTATCCGCCCCGTCCCAAACCCAAAGGTAATCATTGCCCAAAGTGCTGGAAACCAGGTCCAATTGGATGGGCGGCGTGAGCATGTCAAAGCTGAGGCGCACCGATTTGTTGGGGTCGGATGTGCAAAAGGTCATCGTATTGCGCTCATTGTTCAGGTAGTTGCCAGCCAGACCAGCGTCGCTGTCATAAAACACGTGGTAGGGCTTGCTGCAATCGATATTTCCGACTTGATTGTGGTCCAATCGGATGGTGTCGGCATACATGGGATTGCCTTCGCAGGCCCATTTCAATTGATAACCGCTCGCGATGGTAGCACCGTCGCTCGTGAACTTGAATGTGAGCGAAGTGCCTGTGCTCAAGGCAGATGGGGGAATTGCAGTGCCCGAATATTGCCCGATCAGTGGCGACGCTGTCGAGGGACCATCGTAGATATAGCAATAATCAAAATTGGCCTCCAGGTTGAATGCTATAAAATCTGCGCGCACCTTCTCGCCATTGGGGGAGGAGATCGTGAATTTATTGTTTTCATTGTTGGCGTAGTTGCCCATCGGGCCGCCGGTGTCAAAGAGCGTATCGGCGCAGACGTCGGGGCCGCAGTCGGTAAATTTTTGCTGGATCAGATTCCAAAAATCTTGATAACCATCGTCATAACCCAAAGCCCAGATCCCGATGCCCCCGATATTGCGGTGGTGCACGAGGTCAAATTTCTCTGCCATGCTGCG
>JANPHP010000455.1:0-11361 GCA_031424495.1 Bacteroidota bacterium
ACATGGGTGGCTCGAACATCGATGCTGGCACAGGGCATGCCAATGCTGCCGATTGTGATGCGGCAGGCAATCTTTACTTGACTGCCCGCTGCCTATCCACCAACTTCCCGATGATGAACCCAGGTGGCGGCGCCTACTTCAATAGCACCCAACAAGGCAGTGATGACCTCGTGATCGCCAAATTGAGCCCCAACGGAAACCTGATCTGGAGCACCCTTTTTGGTGGCTCAGGTGACGACATCAACTATTCGATGGACCTGCATGTCGATCGAGCCAATGCCCGCCTTTACGTAGGCACTTGCAGCTACAGCACCAATTTGACAACCATGAGCCTCGGTGGACCAGCATATTTTGACAATACCAGCAACGGCGGCTCAGACATGTTTCTCATGCGGTTCACGCTTGGGGGCGTGATGCAATGGGCGACCTATTACGGCGGAGCAAGTGACGAATGGCTTTCGATGTCATTGGCTACCGCGCCCGATGGTGACCTCGCCGTGATGACGCTTACCGGCAGTACCAATATGCCGATGGTGACACCCGGCGGCCCTGCATTCCATGACAATACCCACAATGGCGGCACTTGGGATATGTTTATCAGCCGCTTCCAGTCCAACGGACAGTTGTTTTGGAATTCCTACTATGGGTCCAGCAACAACGATCACTGCCAGCACAATCTCACGATGGATGCCCTTGGTCGCATCATCATGATCGGCGTTTCAGACGGCGCTGCCTCCCCGGTCACCTACAATCCTGGCTCACCGCACTACTACAACGGAATAAAAGATGCCTTGGGCACCTATTGCATCGTGCAATACGACACGACCTGCGCCATGCTGTGGGGCACATTTTACGGCGGTTCCGGACACGACCACTTGTTGGGTTCGGTTGGCGGATGCATTGCGGTGAGTGAAAACAGCGACATTTTTGTCGGTGCGGAGACACAATCCACCAACCTGACCTTGGTCAATCCCGGTGGCGGCGCCTATTTCCAAAATGCAAATGCAGGTGGCACCGAAGGATTTGTACTCAAATTCAACAACGACATCCAAAACGTGATCTTGGCCACTCCCCTGTTGCAATTGACTGGTGAACGTGACGGCAGCAGCAACTTGCTGCGTTGGCAGGTCGGTGGGCAAGCGACCTTGGAGCGCTTTGTGGTGGAGCGCGAGCTCGACAACGACTTCAAGCCGATCGGAGATGTGGATGCCGATGCCCAAACACAGCATTCATTTGTCGATGCCACGCCCCTCACAGGCACCAACCGCTATCGCCTGAAAATCTATGATCAAAATGGCTATTTCACATACAGCAATGTCGTCGAGATCAGGGCCGAAGGCAGTGGCATTGAGGTGGATGTATGGCCCAATCCTGCATCTACGGAAGTGAACTTGAAATTGCTGAGCGATGGCAAACGTGACCTCACGGTTACGATCACCGACCTCACCGGCCGCGTGCTGAGCAGCGACAGCTATCGCCAAAGCGGCATCTGGACGCGAGATATGAGCACATTAGCCCGTGGCAGCTACATCCTCACCGTGATGGACAGCCAAACCGGCGAAAAGGTTTATGCGAAACCGCTGGTTTTGAAATAAGCGTGGCTTGCGAGATCTGCCGCCTCGGTTGTTCTCGATGGCAAAAAAAGCGATGGCAATGGGGGATTTCCTGCGGGATATCCCCCATTTCTTTGTGCGGCAAGAGGATTTGCTGCCGCATGAAGACTTATTGTGGCTTGTTGCGCAGCCGCTTGATGGCCATGAAGAGCGTCACCGATCCAAGCGCGAGCATGAATCCGCCCTTGCCACCGATCCCCCAGCGCAAACTGCTCGGCAGCGGTGTACCTCTCATGATGCCACCGACCGCTGCATCCGCCAAAAACAAGACGCCGAGCAAAATGAGCAAGGTGCAGAGCACAGCCAAAGCATACAGCAATGGGCGTGGAAATGGCTTGATGGGAGTGTTGGATTGCATGGGGTAAAGGTAAGCAAGTCCAGCCACAATTTCCTGCAGTTGGTTTTCAACGGATGAGCCGCGCCAAGAACAAAAAAAGCAAAAGCGCCACAAACCGAAGTCTGTGGCGCCGCAAACCGGGGAATGGAGCTTCCCTAGTTGTTTTCTCCCTCTAGCCTGGCGACTTCGTCGCGCAAGCGAGCGGCTTTTTCATAGTCTTCATCGCTGATGGCGCCTTCCATGTCCCTGCGCAGACGCACGATCTTTTCTTCCATCGTCTCGTCAGCTGGAATTTCGGCGGCGTCGTCATCATCGTCTGCGTCGTCTTCTTCACTGAAGTAGTCGTCGTTTTCTTCCTCGATTTCACTCTCGGTCACGATGATGCCTGCCACGGCCAACACACGTTCGTAGGTATAAAGCGGCACCTTGAAGCGTACACCAATGGCGACAGCATCACTCGTGCGGCTGTCGATCTCGTAGCGCTGACCGTCTTGCTCAAAGACGAGCAAGGCGTAAAAGATGCCTTCTTTCAGGTCGTTGATTTGGACCTCGACCAATTCGATTCCGAATGTGCGTGCGATGGTCACGATCAAGTCGTGAGTCATCGGACGGTTGGGCTTGATGTTCTCCATCTCCAAGGCGATGGCACGCGCTTGAAATCCGTCGATAATGATCGGCAATCTGCGATTGCCCTTCACCTCTCCCAGCACGAGCGCAAAGTGCCCGACATCGGATTGGCTTGAACTCAAGCCGAGGATATCCAATTTGATCTTTTCCAAATCTGCGTTTTTTAGGCGTGAGCCGCTTTCGCTTTCTCAATGGCTGCAGTGAGCTTGGGGAGCACCTCAAACAGGTCACCCACAATGCCATAGTCCGCAATCTTGAAAAATGGTGCCTCAGGATCCTTATTGATCACCACGATGTTTTTGGAGGAGTTCACGCCTGCCAAGTGCTGGATCGCTCCCGAAATGCCGATGGCAATGTAGAGATTCGGTGCGATTTGGATGCCGGTCTGACCCACGTGCTCGTGGTGAGGGCGCCAATCCATGTCTGAGACGGGCTTGGAGCAAGCCGTGCCTGCACCTAGCAAATCGGCCAATTTCTCAAGCAAGCCCCAGTTTTCTGGACCTTTAAAGCCGCGACCGCCGCTCACGACGGTATCGGCCTCGGTGATGCTGATCTTGTTGGCGGTCTTGACGACCTCCACTGATTTTGCACCAAAGTCAGATGCTTGGCTGGAAAATGCGAATGCTTCGATAGCGGCAGTCTTAGGGGTTTCCTTGAGACCGTAGCTGTTGGTTTTCACGGAGATGACGCTCACCGGGCGGTTGGTACGCACCGTCTCGATGCCCTTGCCAGAGTTCACACTACGTGTGACCACGAGGCTGTCGCCCTGGACGGTGGGGTTGCTAGATGCACCTGAAAGCATGGCCGCATTCAAGCGTGCTGCGACGCGTGGGGCGACTGCCTTGGCGTTGTAGCTCTGCGAAAAGATCACCGACTTGGCGCCGATGGCCTGAGCGACAGCGACCACTGCACGGGTATAGCCTTGGTCACTGAATGCTGCGGACAGTCCGGCATCGGTGATGGTATGCACTTTGGCGACGCCATAGGTGCCCAATTTGGCCAATTCGTCATTGGCGATGGTGCCGATGGCGACGGCGTGGAGCTCGACACCGAGCTTGGATGCGAGTTCGCTGGCATAGCTGGCTGCCTCGAGGGTGGCCTTTTTGAACTTGCCGTTTGCGTTTTCTGCGAAGAGTAGTACTGACATAGCTTAGATCAATCCTTTGTCTACCAAAATTTCAACGAGTTTGCCGGGGTCTTCGGCGTCGATGTAGGTACAACCGCCTTTGGCGATGGGTAGTTCAAGTTTTTCGGTCACGACGGCGACGTCGGTGGCGACGGCTGGAACGACGACGGCAAGTTGCTTCGTCTTGGCCATCATGATGCCGCGCATGTTGGGGATGCGCCACTCAGCGATGCCTTTTTGGCAAGAAACCACGGCAGGAATCGAGGACTCGATGGACTCGTAGCCGCCGTCCAACTCGCGCTGCAGTTGGGCTTTGCCGCCTGCTGCCTCCAAGTGGATCGCTTGGGAAATGAAAGGCATGTCGAGCAATTCTGCAACCATGCCAGGCACTTCAGAGCCGTTGGACTCGATGCTTTCCTTGCCAAAGAAGATGAAATCGAAACCTTTGTCTTTGGCGTAGGCTGCGATTTGATGCGCGACATAGAGCCCGTCGATGGCGGCGGTGCCACAATCGATGCGCACGGCGTCGTCTGCTCCGATGGCAAGTGCTTTACGCACAGTAGGTTCGACCTCCGCATTGCCCACGCACAAGACGGTGACATTGCCCTGACCGCTTTTTTCCTTAAACTCGATGGCTCTCACCAAGCCGAGTTCGTCGTAGGGATTGATGATGAAAGTGACACCAGTCTTATCGAGGGCCTTTCCATCTGCTGTATATTGTATTTTCGTTGTCGTGTCGGGGACATGACTAATACAAACCAATGACTTCATTTATACCTCTTTTTTCTAAATTTGAAGGGCAAAGTTATGCAACGTTTTTACTTATCCAAAGGAAAATGAATCCCCAAAGACTCTCGCAACTACGGGCTATGATGGCCGACGACCCTCACGATCCATTCCTGCCCTATGCGATTGCCCAAGAGCATACCGCAGCAGGGCTTTGGGAGGAAGCAATTCCAGAATTTGCAACGTTGATCGATCGGTTTCCAGATTATCTGCCCACATATTATCAATACAGCATAGCACTCGTGAAAACCGATCGCCTGCCGCTCGCTATAGACATTCTCCAACGCGGCCTAGGACTAGCCCGCAGGTACAAAGACTCAAAAACCGCCGGTGAGATAGAGGCCTTATTGGAAGACCTTGATTAAGAGGTCAATCGATGGTTAGTGATTGAAGATGAAGAATGACGGATTCTGAACTTTCCGGTTTTAGAGATGGATTATTCTGAATACTCGCTGTTTTGAGGAATGGATGTTCGTGGGCCATGGGCAGTTTGGAGTGAATTTCCAGTTGAGTCGGCTAGAGTTTGAATTCGCAGACGCTTCATTTCAGTTTCTCTGAACTCAGAGTTCAGAACTCTGAACTCTGAACTCTGAACTCAGAACTCTGAACTCTGAACTCAGAACTCTGAACTCAGAACTCTGAACTCTGAACTCTGAACTCTGAACTCAGAACTCTGAACTCAGAACTCTAAACGCTCAGCTCAAAGCATCTCAATTCTCAATCTCCTCCTCATCAACCACGCTTTCCTTTTTTCCATCTACCAGTCGTTTTTCAAGGAATACATTCAACGGAGCGATGAGCGCTGCTAGCAGCACATTGGCCAGCAATTTGGGGATAGGCAAGCCGCCGGTGAAGCCGTCGACAAAGCTGTCGAGCAACACAAGCGCAAATTCAAAAAAGACCAGCAATGCACCGAAAACGACAAAAAACCTGAGCCGTTGCTGCTTTGCAAACCGAACGCCAACCAACAACAGCAAGGCAACCACCACGACTACCGCAAAAGAGATGATGTATTGACGCAGGTTTTCCGTACGCAGGGCAAGCGCATCTTTCTGGGATTTCAATTCTGCCTCGTAGGATGCGCGTTCGTAGTCAAAGCTTTGCTCCATCTGCCCAAATTCAAGGGCCTTCGCGGTGCTGAACAAGCTATCATTGAGCTTAATAAATTCCTTGAGCGTAGCGTAGGCAAGTGCGTGCTGGCCAAGCTTCTGCTGCAAGTCGGCGAGCTGCTCCAATCCACCGACAATGTCTTCTGTCAGGTCGAGTTGCCGCGCCGAATCTAGGCTTGCATGGGCATAAGTCAGGGCCGAATCCAGCTGCCCGAGATCCTCGTGGGCTTGCGAGATGCCACTGATGATCTGTGATTTGCCGAGTGAATATTCCAGCGCGGTGGCAAGTGCTAGCGAGCGCCTGAAGGTGACCAAGGCCGAGTCTGGGTGCTTGTGGATGATCTGAATCGCGCCGATATTGATGAGGTCGTCCACGATCTGATCGTCATTGCCCAACAATTCCGCCAAGGCGAGGCTCTCCCGAAACATTGCAAGTGCCTCGGTATGGTGTTTGAGACGCTTGAGTGCGATGCCGATGTTGTTGACGGTGGTGCAGATGACATTGGAATCTTGGGTTTCCTCGGCAAGGGCACGGCTGCGCTTGAAATAGCCGAGCGCCTCGTCGGCTTTTTCCTGGCTCAATTTGATGAGGCCGATATTGTTAAGCGCCATCATCGTGCCGCGCTTGTCACCCATTTCTTCGGCGATCCGCAGGCAGCGCTGGTACTGCTTGAGCGCCAATGGATACAAGCCTCGGTATTGGTAGCCGACGGCGGTATTGCTGGAACTGCGCATCACCTGCAACTTGCCTGCCCGCTGAATAGCTGGGTCTTCGCTCAGGGCCAGCGTCTCCCCTAGCCGCAACGCTTGCTCCCAATACAACATCGCCGAATCCAAGTTGCTGTTGAAGTAAGCCGTGCCGAGGCTGTGCAGGTGTTTCGCGCGCAGGGTATCGTCTTCGGCTTGCGTGACCAGCGCCTTGAGGCTGTCGATGGCGTTGCCCTTGGCGACCATGGACATGGACATGCCGATGAGCAAAACCAAGGTGCGCAAGCAATTTGTGGAATGCATAGCGTGATCAGGTAGGTCTCCCAAAAAGGCTAATGTAGCAAGAAACAGAGGGAATCTCTGCCTGCGCAATTACAAAAGGCTCTCAACCGTGGGCATGATGCGCAATTGCCAATGGCCTTTGTCCAGCCGGAAACGCTTCCAGTAGGCTCGTTTCAAGACTTTTTGCAGAATGAGTGCTGTCGCTGAAACCGTGGCGACCCTTGCAGCTTTGTTGACAGTCCACTGGTCGCGGCGCATGTTCAAAATGAGCATTACTGGGTAGATAATCGCCGTCATGATAAGGGCCCCGCGAAGCATATTGATAGTGGCATGCGGTCGAGCAAGGTGAATGCGGTCCAAGCTATCGACACTGATGCTGTCTCCAAAAATATAGATTTTGTCGGCTTTGACCTTTTGTATCGTACCTTCATAGAGATCGTCCATTCCCCGCACCCGAATGGCAATGAAGTCACCGACCTCGATGCGTTCACGCTTGAAGCGCGCCGCATTCTCCACCACCAATTGGAATTGGCCCAAGGCTGCGCCTGCGAGACTGCTCAGGCAGGAGAATAACAGCATAAAACGCAGCACATGTCGCATGCTCCAATCTACGCCAGATCGGCGAATAAATTACAAATCAATAGAATTGCTGGGTGGCCGTATGGGGCAAACGTCAAGTGTCAGTTCAATCCTCCGTGAACCGCGAGGACTTACAGTTGCGCGCGCAGGTCGTCGAGCTCCTTAGCCAAATGGAAATGCAAATCTGCATCTACATTTTCCGCTGCGTCGACCAAACGAATGGCCTCTTCTATACGTGCAACCGCAGACTGCTTTTCGCCTTGTTGCCAGTCTATTGCAGCCAATGCACGCAAGATTTGCACCTTGCCGGGCAGCAACCACTCGATTGTTAGCTGCTGCAAAAAATCTGCTTTTGCAGCAGCAAGGTTGCCGAGATTGGCACGGCAAAGGCCTCGCCACTCATGCAATCGTTTCAAAAATTGCGTGCCGACGGGCGGTACGTCATAGGCGCTTTCATAAGCCTCCAAAGCCAATGTGAACTCCGTCTCGGCCTCTTCATAGCGTTTGGGGTCCATCAAGGCCCTTCCCAAACGCCAGTGGTAATTTGCAGCAGGCAAGGCAAACCATTTTTCAGTACGATCCTTGGGCGTCAACAATTGGTCGAGAAATCCCTTCCAGGCTGCTGTCATTTCCAACAAACCTACAATGGGTGTCTGCTGATACAGCGCCTCCCAAGCATCCTCGTAAGCATAACCAATGGCAGAAACAGCCTCGACAAGATCAATGGCCGCATATTCATAGTCATCGATGGCAGCAAGCGCACCCGCTGCTGCGGTTTCCAAAATGGCTGGCACAGGGTTGTTTTCCATCCGTCGAAATTAGTGAGTGGGCTTGGAATTGCAAAGTTGATCGTATTCCCAGTAGACTACCGAAGCAGTCAAGTGCATTGGGAGGCATTGTAAATCTCCCTGCACCGTTGTCCGTCGGTGCGCTTTTTACGCTGGCAGCGGCAATCTATCGATAACCCTGTCCCTCAGGCAGGCGGGACGGGACAGCATCCTTCATCAACCTGCGTTCACCGGCAAAAATTCCTTCATGTAAGCATACTCGGGCACAAACTCGCCTTTCCAGAGGATCACGGCACGCTTGAGTTCGTCATCGAGACCACTGTCGGCGAGGCTGCCTTCGTAGTCGGCAGCGGCCAATGAGGGGATCACGTGCGCCAAGTCCTTGGCGAACTGCTCACTGCTGTCTTTGCTGAATTCGCAGGGCAGATTGGTGACGGCCATCACAGCGATGCCTTCACCTGTCATGCCGAGCGTATTCGTCTCATGATCGGGATGGTAGATGAAGACTGGGTTGTCGATCCATGTGTCCATGGAAAACTCGACCGAGCCATTGGGATCGCAGGAGATGTCGCCGATCACGAGCGGCTTGTGGTGGGCATGCCAAGCTGCCTGCATAATGGCCTTGGTGATGGTGCGCGGATATTTGGGTGACCAGATCACGCAATTGAGTACCATGCTCGCATAAGGCAAGTAGGCTGCCAATGTGCTCTCAAAATGGTCTGGATGCGCAAAATACAAGTCTCTGCGGCCATCCTCATCGAGCCCCGCCCAATGCTCCATCTTGACAACATCGGCGGCGATTGGCCTGAACATCTCGGCAATCTCCATTACGCAAGCATAGATTTTCTTGCGGGTGCCATTTTGAAAGGTATCCGCAATCTGATCGGGCTCGATGCGCTGCACGGGCAGGATGTCCAAGATCTCCTGTGCGCCGTTGCTGGTTTTGCCATTCCCCAAAAAGATACAAATCACAGGTGGCTGATCGGCAGGGGTTCCCTCCTCTTCGATATCTTCGCCGATCTCAGCGAGCAGACGTTTGATGTCGTCGAGGTCGGGATGGCGCACAGCCTGTTGGATCGCATAAAAAGGATGCTCCAAGCCCATGCCATGCAAGCGTTGCCCCATCGTCCAAAGCGTGTCGATCATGCCGGCATAGCCCGCAAAGTAGGTAAATGCGGTGACGGTACGGCTGCCCAAGTCATTGGTCACCAACTCATAGTCCAGCACTGTGGCGCGGTTGTCGCAAAAAGCTTGTAGCATTTTGCGGTTCTTGAGCTGCCCCTTGTGGGTATGTGAAAAGCAATAATAAACCTTGTCGGGATAGATGTATTCCAGTCCGATTTCCTTGAGGCCTATGATCACTTTGGCGGATGAGATGTCTTCTGCCACGTGGGCACCTGCCTGCGTGAACAGCATGTCGCGGTGGGCGCGTTTGACTTCATGCGTCACCGGATGCATGCCCGGCTGCACAAGTACGGTATGGCCTGCTTCCGTGATGGTTTTCACATGTTCGGGAGTGACGGCGACGCGCTGTTCTCCCTTTTTACTCAAGTCTTCACGACGGATGGCAATCACGTTTTTCATGCAGCAGTTCTCATATTCAGGCCGCGAAGGTAAGCAAAATGGGCTTGTAGGCAAATGCAGTATTCGAGCAATGCGCCTACGGCATCGACCAAACGCAATACATTTAGCCTTGCAGAGCTGCTGCATTGTGGCCAATTGCTGAGCCTGTCCTGCATTTACCGCAGACCATTGCCATCATCTTCTCGGCAAGAATTGCTAATTTGCTCCCATGACATCTTGCTGTGCTGTTGGATTCAGGTTCATCTGTCTTAGTCTACTTCTGGCGCTCGTCGGGCATGTCTCGGCGCAGAGAGACCTGAAGGTGACCGAAGGTCCGTTGCAAAAGAAGCATCCTTATGAGCGCATCTTACGACTCGTTAAGGGTGGCGATGACAATTATTATGTGCTCAAGGGCAGCAGCGGCCACTATTGGGCGTTTGGACCCGAGGGTGAGCGTGGATTGCAGATCATTCGCTTTGATGACCATCTGCAATCTGTCGACACCCTCAAAGTCAAGCATTTCGGCCACGGCAGCTTGCTCAACAATGTGTTTGAAGTCCTCGTCGCGCCCGATGGCATCGGCATTCTCACCATCGCTAAGGACGCTGCGACCGGCATTCCGCAATTGCAGCTCTGCCGCCCTGATTTCAGCTTCTCACCCGCCGTTTTGCAGATCGAGAAGCTTGCCGACATGCCTGGCATCGCGATCGGCATCGATCAACCCATGGTCAGGGTCGCCTACAGCCCTGACAGCAATTTTGTGCTGGTGAGTTGGCGGCGGTTGGCGCACGACGAGGTGAGCGACCGCTCGCTGAGCTGTATCGTGCTCGACCGCGATTTGCATGTCGTGCGTCCTGCATTCTCCCCTTTCAAACAATTTGGGCAAGACGTGATGCTGCGCGAGGTGCTCATCCTCGACGAGGACCATTTGCTGTTCAGTGCACAAACCACCCGCTACGGCGGTGTCCTCACGGGTCCGTCTACCATCGCCTACGGCCTCTTGCACTATGCCATCGCTGATGATGAGTTGCGCGTGATCCGGTTTAGCGGTGCCCACGAGGTGCCCGTAGACACGCGGCTAGGCTATGCCGCTGATGGACAGATCATTGTCGGTGGGTGGTACCTGGACCAAACGGAGGAGCGCCGCGAAGCCGGGATCTTTTTGGGACGCATCACCGGGGCCGACTCTTTGGAGGACCTTGTGCGTGAGCCATTTGACGAGACATTGCGCGATGCACTCATCTTGCGTGAAAAGCGCAGCGGAGCTGTGGGCATACGCACGGGCTACCATTCTGCGCTCTTGCAGACGCCGAGCGGCGAGGCCATGTATGTCTTGCACCTGCGTGGCGAGGTCGACCCAGGGCTCAAGCCCGATGCTCCCGGAAACCGCGCCAACAATAGCCTGCATTGTTGGCGATTCAGCGGCGGCCATGATGCAGGCTTTGCTTACGAGGGGCATTCGATATCAGGATTTTACAACTTTGGCCGTGAGGAATATTCGGAAACCTTCACTTGGCGTCCACTGTGGCTGAATGGGCAGTGGCATGCCATCGCGACCGACTACAGCCATGTGGTGCATGACAATGCGCCTGCCGAGGCACAGAGCTTTGTGTGGAGCCTGCCGGGGAATGAATTTCAGGCTTTGCCGCTCACGGAGGGCAAACCCTATTGCCTGCTCGCACCGCGCGACATGGTGCGCGTGGGTGAAGATGAGTGGGTCGGAGTGGCGGTTGCCGCGACTAGATGGCGGTTGGTGCGGGTGGGGAGGTGAAAATCCGTTTGCAAACCCCAGAAACCGCTGGTGGCTAGGGCTGGTGATGAAAACCCGTTTGCCAACCCTATC
>JANPHP010000456.1:0-2040 GCA_031424495.1 Bacteroidota bacterium
CTGTTTTTGGACGGTGACGTCACGTGCTGCTGCAAAGACGCCGAGCACAATGCCATCGGTATCTTTGTAGACGGTGGCATTGTACAAGACGTCGATGAGGTGCCCGTCGGTATGCCTGATCGTAAGGGGATAATCTGCGACAAAGCCCTTTTCAAAGACTTGTTGGTAACCGGCTTGCGCCTTGTCGGGTTCGGTAAAGTAGTTTGAAAAGTCGGTGCCGATGAGGTCTGAACGGTCGATGCCCGTGACATTGACCGAGGCTTGGTTCACATCGGTGATCTTGCCTGCTGCACTGATCGTCACCAAAGGATCGAGGCTCACCTCGATCAGGTTGCGGGCATTGGCGGCTTGCTTTTGCTCGGTGATGTCGCGGGTGATCTTGCTGATGCCGATGATATTGCCCACGCGGTCGCGCAGCGCCGACACAGAATGCGTGACAGGAAACCGATCACCGTTCTTTTTGCTGCGCACCGTCTCATATTGTGTAGCATCCTCCCCTTGCAGCACTTGCTGGATGATTTTGGCTTCCATCGCCCGGTATTCTAGGGGAATGAAGGTATCGGTCGACTGCCCGATGGCTTCTGCCGCTGTAAATCCAAATATTTTCTCGGCGCCTTTGTTCCAAGACTTGATGACCCCATCCAAGCCCAGGGCCACGATCGCAATATCTGAGTAGTCCACGATGGCCGCGAGCTGGGCAAATCGGTCTTCGTGCAGCTGCATTTCCGAGACATCTACCATTTTGGAGAGGAAATAGCGCTGGGCATTGACCTCGACGATCTCGGTGGTGAGCAGCACCTCTAGCACGACTTGGTTGGCGGTCGTGAGCTGCATGGGCCATCCGCGCAGCGAACCATTGTTGATGATCATCGTGCGCAACTTGTCGCGCGTCTCCTGCGTAGCCAATCCCAATTTCAAGGTGTCTTTGCCCAGGGCATCTGCACTGGATATGCCAAACATTTTTTCAAAGGAAGGATTGACATAGAGGATCTTGCCATCCTCAATGGCGCTCATCATCACAGCAGCTGCGTTCAATGCAAACAACTGAAGACACTGGCTCAAAAACTTGTCTTGTTGTCTATTCATCGTTGGCTTGGGGTAAATGCCCTACCATGGACTCGTCATGCACCTGCAGGTGCACTGGATTGCCGATGTCTTCGATGGGGCTGCGGCGGCGGTCTTTCAAGAGTTTGAACTGTGAGGGCGTGAGGCCGGTGACCTTCTTGAACTGATTGGACAAGTGGGCCACGCTGCTGTAGTGCATTTTGTAAGAGATCTCGGTGAGGTTCAGCTCTTCATAGAGCAAGAGTTCCTTGACACGCTCGATCTTGTGCATGATGATGAATTGCTGCACGGTGATACCCTTGACCTCTGAAAATACATTGGAGAGGTAGGTATAGTCATAGCCGACCTTGGCGCTGATGAAGTCTGAATAGTTCACCTTGGGCATTTCCTCGCTGTGGTGGATCATTTCAGTGATCACGTGGATCACTTTCTCGATCATCACGGCCCGCTTGTCGTCCATGAGTTCCAAGCCAGAGGCTAGGAGACCCTGGTTCAACTCGGTTCGTTGCTCAGCCGTGAGCGTCTCCATCACATCGACCTCCCCGAGCTCTACAACGACAAAGTGCAGTCCCATTTTGCGCAATTCTTCTTTCACTGCCATTTTGCAGCGGTTGCTGACCATGTATTTGATGTAAATCTTCAAAGCTCTTGTATTCAGAAAAATAGGACTTTACAAATCTCGCCTCAGGTGCGTTGGGTGCGCTTACACGTCGAGCCCAATTCCTTACACAATTCACTGATTTGCATGCGTAAATACACGCGGCAGCCGACTGCCTTTTACCTGCACTGCATGGACATCACCCTCGATCTCATAAGTTAGGCATTAAATGCGGTCATTCAATAGCCTCAATGCTGGGGGGATTGTTGCGACCCCTGTAAAGTCAGGTTTGAACCGGGGAAATATTGAGATCTATCGGGTTGGGACGCCGTGTGCCGGGTAGGAACGCGGTGTATCGGGTGGGGACGCCGTGCATC
>JANPHP010000457.1:0-4069 GCA_031424495.1 Bacteroidota bacterium
TGTTTCATGCCACCGAATTCAAGATCGACGAGTCTACAGGGCATACGTTTTTGAAAATGCATGTGCGGGTAAGAAATGAGATCGTGCACCTCGGTATCGATGACCTCGACATGACAGTCGAGGTCGACAACTATGTCGAGCCCGAAGAATGGCGAGCAATCATGAAGTCCGACGATCCGGACATTGTAATTCTTGATGCACGATCCAATTATGAGCATGTAGTAGGTCGATTCAAAGGGGCACTTACGCTTGACATCGACAACTTTAGAGAATTGCCTGAGAAACTGGCTGAGCTCGAAGCATACAAAGACAAAAAAATCTACACCTATTGTACCGGGGGCATCAAGTGCGAGAAAGTTTCTCGCCTCATGCTCCGCGAAGGCTTTCAGCACGTCTACCAATTGCATGGCGGCATTGTGCGCTATGGACATGAAGTAGGCGGCGAGGATTTTGATGGCTCTTGTTATGTTTTTGACCAGCGCGTGGTGGTGCCTGTCAACAATGTGAATCCCGATGCTGTAGGACATTGTGCAGTATGCAGCGAAGCAACAGAAAAGTATATCAACTGCGCCAACCCTGAATGCAACGAGCACTTCCTGATTTGTGATGGATGCGCTGACAAACTCGAAGGTTGCTGCTCCGAGGCCTGCATGGAAAATCCTCGCCGGCGACAGTGGGATGGCCGCGGGTATTATTTGCGTGGACTCAACTCCAAGTTGTATGTTGAAAATCCTGACCCGCATTATGTGAATCGGCAGCAGAGCTAGACACATATCAACGACATTCTTACATTACCCCAAAGGACGCACAGATAGGCGAAAGTTGATTCGCCTACAATTCCCCACATCAAAAACGGTCCCAATACACCAAAATTGCTGATTCGATTCCCGTCTCGAATACAACTGCCACAATCACGCATCATTTTTTCCCACTTTTCTACTTTTTTCTTGCATACCAAAGAACTAATTCAGAACTTCACACTCGTTCAATCAGCAATTGGTCAATGGTTGTGCATCATCGCATACATCGGCCATCGTTCTATCAGATTTATTGGGTGATTTTTTCAATCTGTATTCAGGAGATGTCCGGGGCTCAGGCCCTGGACCATCTGGATCCGATTTCGCCCGATGACCAACTGTCGCGTTCAATCAATCAACTATTGTGAGCCGCGTGCACCTCAAGTCGCGCGGCTCTTTTCTTGCCCCAAAATGCCGGCCAGATCTACACGAGAAGTAAGACTGTAAGCATGCCTGTGATGATCAGGATCTTCAACATTTTACTCTGCCACCCAAAATCTTCCGCCTCAATGGCCATGGGCAACTTGTAGAGCAGTACGATACTAGGTAATTGTACCAAGGCTACAGAAGCAATGAGGTAGGGCCAATTGATCGAATGCACCCTGAGCATACCCTCGATGAGTGGCGCATAACAACTCAAGACAAAGACAATGTAGCAGACCATGATCACCTTCCTGGTAGCTTGAATCCCGATACGGATTGGTAATGTTTGCAATTTGAATTTGAGATCTCCTTTGATATCCTCGATGTCCTTGATCACTTCGCGAATGAATGTAACCTCAAATGCAAACATGATCATCCACATCACTGCCGTGCGTGGCACATACATCACCGCAGCATAGTAGACTACAAGCGCCGTGAGGAGTGCAATCACGATATTGCCCACAACAGTGGTGCGTTTCAAAAGCCAAGCATACAAAAAAAGTAAACCGATCGCGGCAGCATTCAGTCCAAACAAGGTGATCGGTTGATACCATATTGAGAATACCAAGACCAATACCAACGCTGCCAAATAGGCTGTGAAGACTTTCTTCACACTCAGATGGGCATTGACAATCACTTTGCGCGGCTTATTCTCCCTGTCAATTTTAAAATCAAAAACGTCGTTGACCCAATATCCTGTTGCAGAGATGACCGTAAGGGAAATGCAACCAAACCAAAATTGGGGATCGGTGATGCATGTTTGCAGATTGCCCTGTGCGATAAAAGCAGCCAACGTAAAAGCAATCAAGGTGATGAGCACATTCAGTGGCCGTGAAAGCAAGAAAAAGTAACGGATATCCTTCATGGCCTAGGGGTGCTTCAAAATCTACGGCAAAATACTCTGATCAAAATCGTCAATCGCTTTGTTAAGGAACAATTTTCTTGGTTTTTTTGTTTTACTTTGTGGAACAACGATTAATTGTTGCCAGTCTGAAATATGGGTATCCAAGGCGGAAAACAAGGGGAACGCGACCTCAACTTCATGCACAAGATGTACTTTCCTGAGATCTTCAAAGGAATGGCATTTTCATTTGGTCACATGTTCCGCAAGAAGGTGACCATCAGCTATCCTGAACAAAGGCCCGAACTTGGACCGGAGTTCCGGGGACGTCCTGTCTTGGTAAAGGAGCTGGGACAGGAGCGTTGCGTAGCCTGCGGTCTGTGTGCACGTGCCTGCCCGCCCTTGGCGATCAGCATGCAAGCATCCGAGACTGAGGATCCAAAAGAAAGGTACCCAGAGACTTTCGAGATCAATATGTTGCGCTGCATTTACTGTGGATTCTGCGAGGATGTATGTCCTGAAGAAGCCATTGTGATGAGTGCAGAATATGACTTCAACTTTCGTACGCGGTCAGAAGCAATCTTTGACAAGAGCAAGCTGCTGGTCGAAGTGAAAGACTTGAAGGGACGCCTTGAATTTTTGCGCAAGAAGCGCAATGCCAATTTTGGCGACGTCTATGCGTTTGAAACGCACAACAATCAGCACAGTGTGCGTGACCGCCAAAGCAAGTGATTGAAAAGATTCATTCAACTACCGTTTTGGGCATCTTTCACAATGGAAAGTTTGCCCTTGGCGCAGATGGACAAGCCACTTTGGGAACTACCGTTGCCAAAAGCAATGTGAAAAAAGTTCGCAAATTGGATGGTGATATCTTGGTCGGCTTTGCCGGCAGTACCTCAGATGCCTTCACGCTCATCGAGCGTCTGGAAGAAAAGCTGAACATGCACCGCTCCAACCTGCGCCGCGCAGCCATCGAACTCGCAAAGGACTGGCGCACTGACCGCTACTTGCGTCGTTTGGAAGCCATGCTCATCGTGATGAACAAAGAAGAAGGCCTTATCGTGAGTGGATCCGGCGATGTGCTTTCTCCGGACAATGACGTAATGGCCATCGGTTCAGGCGCCATGTATGCGCAATCGGCTGCGCTTGCACTCAAGCGCCACGCACCGCACATGGATGCTCGACAAATGGTCGAGGAGTCGCTGCGCATCGCAGCTGATATCTGCATCTATACCAATCACAACTTCACCATCTTTGATTTGTAAGGGCCACCTTCGGGGTTGCCAAATCAATCTACAAGATTTTTTGTTTAGCGCCACGCGGCAAGGATACTGCTCGTGCATGAACCAGGCTTGGGAATGGATATGCTTTTTCCGCTTGGAATAGATTGTAACGCTGCAATCGCTAATTCATAGCCCTCACTTATATTGGAAATAAGGATCTTGCCCATCATATGGAGCGATAAGCGCTCTCTTAAAATTAGAACAATGTTGTATCGAAGTCATTCTCTTATGAAAGACTGATATGCCAAACTCGGCAGCTTGTTCGTAATTGCATTTCCCCTCTCCAATCGTTCCCAGGCAATAATCTTGGAGTTCTCAATAAGGCCAAAGCTTTCGGAAGTGGATTTGCAACATCTATGCGCGATCTCAATTGGGAAAATCGTACGGATTCTAAACCGCAGCCATCAAATTTACCTCAGCTCGGCAACATTTGGACAATAAACGAGCATCATTAATCACCAAGATAGGCCCACAATAGGTGCTCACCTAAAATTGTCGATGATTTTCAATGCGATCGGGGTTCAAGAAGGCATCCTTTCTCTGGCATCCTCCCTTCGAAACTTGGCCCGACAAGACATCGCCGGGCGTTCAGGCCAGGGACGGATGCTTTACGGTCGTTCCCGTGTACGGTTTGTTTCGCTCAGGGGGTATAAAAGCACAAACCCGCCCACATTACTGTGGACGGGTCGTGTATGAAAAAGTGGCGGCGACCTACTTTCCCACGT
>JANPHP010000458.1:0-23234 GCA_031424495.1 Bacteroidota bacterium
GGCCTCTACGCTCAAAAATCGATACTTCAAAGTATCGATTTCCATGGTTTGAAGTACCGTTGACGATACTTCAAAGTATCGATTTCCATGGTTTGAAGTACCGTTGCCGATACTTCAAAGTATCGATTCCCATGGTTTGAAGTACCGTTGCCGATACTTTGAAGTATCGATTCCCATGGTTTGAAGTACCGTTCTCGCTCCTTGAAGTATCGATCTCCATGGTCTGAAGTACCGTTGCCGATACTTCAAAGTATCGATTCCCATGGTCTGAAGTACCGTTGCCAATACTTCAAAGTATCGATTTCCATGGTCTGAAGTACCGTTGACGATACTTCAAAGTATCGATTTCCATGGTCTGAAGTACCGTTGCCGATACTTCAAAGTATCGATTTCCATGGTCTGAAGTACCGTTGCCGATACTTCAAAGTATCGATGACGATGTCTGAACCATCGTCGCCCATGTCTGAAACATCGTTGACGATGTCTTGCGCAAAGTCAATGCTATATCTAACCAAAGCAGCCGATGCCTCAAAGTATCGATGACCATGTATGAAGCATCGATGACGATGTCTGAAGCATCGCCGTCGATACTTTTGAGTATCGATCGCGATGCTTGAAAGTATCGGCATCGATACAAGCGCGCATGGTGCTCGATGTTTTTTGCATCGCCGTCGATACTTTAAAGTATCGATGGCCATGCCTGAAGGTATCGGCATCGATACTCGAGTGCATCGAGTTCGATGTTTTTTGCATCGACGTCGATACTTTAAAGTATCGATGACGATGCTTTGAGCAAGGATGACGATGCGCGAGGGTATCGACAGCTTTGTCCTGCGTAAGGAATCGGTTATTTGGTGGGTTGCGCGCCCTGACCAGACCCTGCCCCAACGCGCGCCCGAACCAGACCCGAACCAGATCCCCCATTTCAATTCCTCCACCAAAATCCGCTATCTTCGAATCGCAATGATATTTGCCAGCAACCTCTTTCTCCTGTATTTCCTGCCGATATTTCTGGTGGTGTACCTGGTGACGCCCCAAAAGCTGCGCAACCTTGTGGCGCTCGCGGGGAGCTTGCTGTTCTACGCCTGGGGTGCCCCCAAATTTGTATTTGTATTGCTGGGCATCGCGGTGCTCGACTATTTTGTCGCCTTGCAAATCTGCAAGCGCGACCGCCATGCTGCCAAGTGGCTCAGCCTCGCCGTCGTCTACAACCTCGGCCTCCTCCTATATTTCAAATACGCCAATTTCTTCATCGACAATACCAATGCCCTGCTCACGCAAATGGGCGTGGACAAGGTTGCTTGGACCTCGGTGGCCCTTCCCCTCGGCATTTCATTCTTCACTTTCCAACAACTCAGCTACCTTGTCGACGTGTACCGTGGCGAGAAACCGCCGCTCAAAAATCCCATAGACTACATCTTGCTGGTGGGCATGTTTCCCCACCTCGTCGCCGGACCCATTTTGCGCTACCGCGACATGGCCGATCAGATGCACGACCGCAGTGCGCAAGAAAACATCTCCTACCGACTCAGCGGTATGATCCGATTCGCGATCGGCCTTGGCCGCAAGGTGCTTATCGCCGATACCATCGGCATACAAGTGCACAAAATCTTTATGTTGCCGCATGCGCAGCTCGATTTTGTGCTCTGTTGGATCGGCGCAATCGGCTTTGCGTTGATGGTCTACCATGACTTTGCAGGCTATTCAGACATGGCGATCGGCTTGGCGCGGATGATGGGCTTTAAGTTTCCAGAGAATTTCAGCATCCCATTCACCTCCACAAGCGTCACCGAATTTTGGCAGCGTTGGCATATCACGCTGGGCGCTTGGATGCGCAATTACCTCTACATACCCTTGGGCGGCAACCGCAGCGGCAAAGCTTGGCGCACCTACCGCAATTTGTTGATTGTGTTTTTGGCATCGGGCCTCTGGCATGGTGCTGCGTGGACCTTTGTGGCGTTTGGGCTGTGGCACGGCTTCTGGATTGTCTTGGAGCGACTGTTTTTGAAGCGCTACTTGGACAGGGTGCCCCGCCTGATGGGCGCAATATGGACCTTTGGGCTATTTGCGGTCAGCTGTGTGTTTTTTACCGCGAAGGACATGGCGACAGCGATGGCCTTTTTCAAGGAAATGGCCTCCTTTCAGATCGCGAGGACACCTTGGGAGGACTTGCATTTGGTGTTGGGGAATAAGTTTTGGTTCATGCTCGTGCTCGCTGCGGGCATCTCGCTCTTGGCCTTGGTACCGCGCATCGGTCGCTGGCAAGAGCAGCCTTTTGAGCTGCCCGCAAAGGCATGGCAGACAGCCGCTTGGACGGGCATGGCAATCGTCTTGCTCGTATTGAGCATCAGCGAAATAGCGACTATGGGATTCAGGCCATTCATTTATTATACCTTCTGAGCGTGAAGACCAAGGCCCTCCATACCATCTGTTTTGCGCTGCTGCTCGGCATATTGTGGCTGCCGCTCTTGCAGGAGGCGACGGGCGTGTTTCAGGAAAAGCCATTGGCAGGGGTGGAGAATCCGCAGGATACAGTGATGCTCACGGGGCAGAATTGGTTCAGCAAAAAATTCCAGGAGAATTACGTCACGCGGCAATACCAATGGATGGGCTTAAGGCCGAGCATGGTGCGGCTGCGTAATCAGGTTGATTACAGCATCTTTCGGGAGCCCTACTACTCCGTGCTCGTCGGTCGCGATGGCGAATTGTTTGGGCGGGCATCCTTGGAGGCCATTCAAGGCAAAGAATTTGTGGGCCAAGCGAAGGTGGATTACAACAGCCGCAATACGGCCATCCTGCAAAACCACCTCGCGCAGCGTGGCGTGCAGATGCTCACGGTCATCACCCCCAACAAATTGCAGTGTATGACGGGCGACCTGCCCGGCCGCGAAGTCGTCTTTGCCGACAGCTCCAACTATGCCGCCTATAGCACAGCTTTGCTGCGCGAGCGCGTGAACCTGCTGGAATTGGCCACGCCCATCACGAATTGGATCGCCACCGAGCCGCACCGTGTATTTCCCCGCACGGGTACGCACTGGACAGATTATGGAGCCTTTTTGGCTGCGAATGTGATCATTGCCGAGATGGAGCGCTTGAAAGGACAGTCCTACATCCACCCGACAATTACCAGTTTTGAAAGCAGCTTCGACATGCGCGACACCGACGCTGACGCAGGCGATCTCATGAACCTGATGTGCAATATTCCACCAGCCGAGGTCGCCTATCCGATATTGCGCTTTGATACAGCGGGCAAAGTGAGGCCACGCGTCCTAGTGATCGGCGACAGCTTTTGGTGGAAAATCTACAATCAAAACATCCACCAACAAGTCTTCGCCCCTGGCTCACAATACCGCTACTACAACTACGAATGCTTCAGCGACCAATGGCAAGGCGCAAAGTACATCAATGACTTCGACCTCAAATCCCTCCTCGAGCAAATCGATTTTGTGATCTTGTGCGTGAATACAGACAACCTGGACAGGTATCCGTTTGAGTTTGTGGATCAGGTTTTAGGTTTGTATTATCGGTGATTTAGAGAAGCCATTATGTCAACCCGAGTGACCACGAGCTGGCGCTTGCCTTTTGATCGAATGACAAAGCCCCTATGTCATCCCGAGCGTAGCGCAGCGGAGCCGAGGGATCTTGAGCACAAATACACCTCCAACTCAGCAGCCTCCCTGTCCCATCACAACGATTTTTTTCATTCTTTCAAGGCATTGATTATTAGCGCTATATATTGTTTGTCATTGGTAGCGGAACGAAGTGAAGCGGAGGGATGTTCCGCGCAGATACACCTCCTACATTGCGGTCCTATTGTCCCATAAAACGCTATTTATTCAATATCTAAAGCAGCACAATATCGTCATATAGACCTTGCTACTACCTCCATATCAAACGCATCACTCGTAAGCCAACTCGTCGCATCACCTTTGCGCAAGAAAGTGCGTTGCGTCAATTGCACCTGCGCTTCGCCACCTGCATTGGCCACAAAATCCAAATCCAGCCAAGCATCTGATTCTGCTGAAAACAAGGGTTCTGCCGATGCCATCACCAAGGGAGAATGCGTAGCAACAATCATTTGTACACTCAAAAGCGGATCCAACTGCGACACAACGGCGAGCAGCGCAGGCAAAATGCTACGTTGCCAAGTCGGATGCAAATGTGCCTCGATCTCGTCGATCAAGAATACCAACTGATCGGTCATGGGCTCCCGCAATATCTCGGCGGCGCGGCGATGCTCTTCCCATGCCCACACAATAAAATAGGCCAAGGCAACGATGCGTCGAATGCCAGCAGAGGCATGCAAAATCGGTACTTCCTGCCCGTAGGGCATCTTGATAGAGGGAATGTCACGCACATCGTCCAAGCTGATGCGCGTGAGTGAGCCGATCTGCAATTGCTCTTTGCCAGAGGGCGAAAGGGAGCGCACGAGATTGCTCAACATTTGAAAGGCGGGGCCATCCTCCAATTGCCAGCGGGCCCAGTCGCGTATGAGTCCGTCGCAAATCGGGCGGCCATTTGCTGCACTGAGGCCATCCCATACTTCTTGCGGATCAAGGACATAGGCAGGCACGCGATCCTGCACATCCATGCCTTCGCGCGTGCGCCAGTAGTTGCGTGCGGGGTCCCAGAGCGCAAAGCTGCCATCTGCCATGGCATAGATGACCAAGCCGGGATTGGATGGTCGGCCAGCGCGTCCCGTCCATGCTTGCTCACGGGGGACAAATACGCTTTCATAACTCTCTGTCCTGATTTTCCCCTCAAAGGAAAAGGCTATCCGACCTTCAGCCGTCCCATGCGGAAGCGCCATTCTACCGGAATTGAGCTTGGGGTTGATCTCTGCCGGCCACTTGCGGGTCATGGCCCACCAAGCGATGTCCAGCAAAAAACTCTTGCCAAGTCCGTTGTCACCCGTGAGCAAATTGAGCCGAGCGCCCAATTCCAATGTCATCTCGTTGGATGGACCGACATTGCTCAATTTCAGGTGTTTCAACATAAGCTAAGTGATTGTCAAACTTACTGCGCTGCCAACAGATCCAAATATGAAGGATAATCGTTCCGAATTTACAAATCTTCCTTGAAATGCATCAATTCGCGCCTGCATTCCCTCCGCCGCCCTTCCCAGACTTCCAAATAAACCCATCCACCACATAATGCGTCACTTGCGGCAACGACAGCAGCGGTACGACGATCGCCAAGGCCACTTCATTCGTCACAAAGGGCAATACATCCGCCCAGGGAAACAGGCTTGCGTGGTCGCGCCACACGAGTCCGTCCCAGAGGCCTTCTTCGAGGTAAGCCAATGCCAGCAGCAAACCAATGAAGACGGGGATGAAAGCGACCCGGAAACCGATCTTCATCCATCCATTGGGCGCTACGAATGCGGGTTGTTGCGCTTGTTTTTTGCGGCCATACATCCACACCATCGCCATGTAGGGCAATCCGTGGGCGATGACATTGGTGGCGGTAAAGGCGAGGTCGCCGTCGTGCAAGACGATGCCGCTGTACCAGCTGAGGCCGGTGCCGAGCAAGATCAGGTTTTTGGGCATGTTGATGCGCCGCAGGCTGATGGCCATGCGCAATTCCTTCACCAAATAGGTTGCAATTACGGCGAGGTAGATCCAAAAGCCGACTTCGGCAAGCGCAGGCAGCGGCAAAGGGAGAAAGTCGCCCTCGACAAACCAATTGAAGTTGCGGGGCAGATGGGTATGCCAATACAGGATCGGATAGAGCGTGAGCGCGTAAACGGTGATCTCGTCCAGACGGCGCTCCCACAAGGCGCGGGCATCGGTGCGGGCATAGACGGCCATGAAGCCATATTGTTGCCGCACGAAATGAAACACGGCCATGTAGGCGAGCACCCGCCAAAAGACCATCGGCCCAGCAAGGTAGAGGAAAAAGCCGCCGATCCAAACCAGCAAAGGCGTGTAGATGAGCAGTTTGCGGTAGCGTGAAAACTCAGTGGGATCAAGATAAGTGCGCCACAAAGTGCTGTACACATGGGCCACATCGACGCCCACGATCAGGAGCAGCCATGCCTGCGATGGCATCGCTGCATTGTTTTCAAAAAAGCCCGGAAAGAGCAGCACCGCAAGCGTAGCTGCAAAAGCCGGCGCAATGATGAATACCGCATCCACCCAGGATTTGTAAATCCAAGGCTGACGGTAGGGTGCTATGGATGTGGGGCTAGGCATGGGGGATGTGATTCCCAAAGGTGCCAATAAATGCCACCCCGAGATTTAAAAGAGTCCGAGGCCTCTGGCCGAAGGACGATAGACCATTTGCCTCCGGCAAGAACGTATGAGTTTTATTTGCCGGAGGCAAATGGTCGGTAGCCCATCGGCGAGACGCCTCGGGCTCGTAGCGCATGGACGATCCCTTCAAATTTCTGGCCGCAACAATTGGGATCACAGGCGGGGCGACTGCCGTTGCATTAAGGCGACAGGCATGTACTTTCTTGCAAATGATCATTCCCCCGATCATCCTACCTCCCCTCCTACAGCAGCCAAAACAGCATCCGCCGCCACAACTCCCCGGTGAAAAGCCTCCTCAAAAATGGATATCCCGCTCAAGTCGCTGTGTGCAAAGTGAATCCGCCCCAGCGGCATCCGCGCCTCGGCGATTGCCTTTCCTGTCATGAGGCCAGGCACGGGCCGCACCATGCCGTGGCCCCAGCGCCAGACGTCGAGCTGCTCGATATGGGCCGAGATGCCCGGGTGCATGAATTCCATATCGGCCAAGACGCGGTCGCGCAGCGTCTCATAATCGGCCGCCAGCAGCCATTTGCGGGCCTCGGCGGGCGGCATGTGCGTAACGGGTTCGTACCATGTGAGCACGCCTTCGGCGGGCAGATGCCCTGCCAGCGACTGATGCCCGGCAAAGACATAACCGAGCGAAGCGCGGTCGTAGGCAACATTGTCCCAGTTCATGCCCTTGAGCAAGCTGTGGCCTTGCAAGTTCACGCGCATATTGGCGACGAGCCAGGGGGCGTAGTCAAAGCCCTCCAACTTCCGGTCAAAGTCGCGCACGACGTGCCGCGCGACGTATTGCGGACCCGCAAACACGGCTGCGCGTGCCTGTACACGCACTTGCTGCCCGGGCTGTTCGAGGTTCTGGGCGATCACCTCGACGCCATTGGCGGTGTTGGCGACAGCGGAAGCCATGTGGCGGTGGAGGACCTTGCCATCTGCAATCAAATCTTTGCGCAGGTGATTTGTGAGCCAGCCATTGCCCTCGGGCCATGTGAGCACGGCTCCACTCTCGGCATTTGCGCCGCCGCCTGCGCGTGCGGCGAAGTAGTGAAGCCCAGCCCAAGCCGAACACTCAGCCATCGGTAGGCCGTAGTCGTCGCGGCTGCAATAGTCGAGGTACCAATTTAAATATGTGGAATCGTAGCCTTCTTGCTTCAAGTAGGCTGCAAAGGTGAGCTGATCGAGTTTTAGGAATGCAGGGTCTTGTGAGCTGGTTTCGGCAGGGATGCTGAATGCCAGCTTGCCATCCACGCCGCGCGTATTTTTCCAAGTCTCAATTGCCTCAAAAAAGCGGTGGATTTGTGCGAGTTCGTCGGCGGGAACGCCGGTGTGGGGCACGAGGCCATGCTGCCAGACGCCATGGATCTGCAGCCGCTCCTGCGGGGAGTGGCAGAGGTAGAGTTCGTTGAAAATGGGGCGCTGATCGCGGTCGAGGCCAAGCACGACTTCGATTTGCTTGAGAAATTGCATCAGCGGCGCATTGCGCGCATCGGGCACGGGAAGGTAATGGGCACCCCATGGGTGGCGCATGCCATTTTGCGATCCGCCACGGGCATTGCCGCCGCAGGCGGCTTCCATTTCCAGCAGCACAAAATCGTGGAATCCGGATTGCCGCAGCTGCCAAGCGCAGGCGAGCCCCGCCACGCCGCCGCCCACAATCACCAACTGCGTTTGCACTTCGCGTGCAGGCGCAGCAGCAACCTTGCCCAGCCCGATATCGGGTCGCAGGCGATGCCCGCTCTTCAAATCCGGCCCAAACAAACCGCCCGTAATGGTCCTCGGTGCATGACAAGAAAAAGCAGCATTCCCCAATACCCAAGCCCCGAGCCCAGCCGCCGCCGCCCGCCTCAAAAACCTCCGCCGAGATATGGACTCATCCTTCATTGCAAATCAAATTCATCAACCAATCTGAAACCACAGCTTGTATTTGAGAAACCGCCGAAATCGCCAGGAACGCAGCGTCAACGCAACCCTTGAAAATAAACCAAAGACAGCGATGAGACAGCATTGCCCAAGAACGCAGAGCCAAGCAAGCAAACCAAATTGAACCCTGAACCCTGAATCCTGAATCCTGAACTCTGAACTCTGAACTCTGAACTTAGCCACTCCCACAACTGCCAACTGCTAACTGCCAACTACTACCTGCTAACTGCTAACTGCTACCTACTACCTGCTAACTATCCCCCCAACTACCCCCCCCCAACAATTGTCAATTGTCCATTGTCAATTATCAATTATTCTTCGTATTTGGCCCATTCCGCCTCAAAATACCCCACCAAAGCCTGATTGTTGAGCCGATTAACATCCACATTGGTACGCACCATGTCGGTCGGGAAGTGCAGCATCTGCGCCACCGTCTCAGGATCGACAAAGCGCAGCCCCGTCGGATACTTCTCTGGAATCGCCCAAGGGCGATGCATGGCCAAAATATAGCCCCATTCCCCAAAAGAAGGCACATAAGCATGATAAGGCACCGTGTAAAATCCGGCCTCGCGGATCGTGCGGTCCACACACCAAAACGAGCGCGGCGCGACATAGGGCGAAGTGCTCTGCACGACGGCAATCGCTCCCTCACCCAGCACATGATCCAATGCCTCATACAGACTCAGCGAATACAATTTCCCCACGGAATAGTTGACAGGATCAGGAAAATCGATGGTCACGAAGTCAAATTTCTCCTTGCATTCGCGCAGCCAAGTGAAAGCATCGGCGTGAATGACCGTGACCTTGGGGTGGGTGAATGCATGGCCATTCATCTCGGCGAGTTCGGGCCGGTCGGTGAACAGTTTGGTGACCTCGGCATCGAGGTCCACGAGTGTGATATGCTCGACCGTCGGATATTTCAAGATCTCGCGCACGGCTAGGCCATCGCCGCCGCCGAGCACCAAGACATTTTTGGGATCCTTGATCGCCGAGAGTCCCGGGTGAACGAGGGCCTCGTGGTAGCGGTATTCGTCGCGGCTGTCAAATTGCAGGTTGCCATTGAGGTAGAGCCTGAAGTGGTCGCGGCCTCGGCTGAGCACGATGCGCTGATAGGGCGATGAAGTCGCAAAAACGACCTTGCCGGGGTAAGTGTTGTTTTCTGCGAAAGACAAAATCTTCTCCCCGTAGGCAAAGGCAACGCCGAGCGCGATCAGGGAAACGATTCCTGCAAAACGCAAACTCAAGACTCCATTGAGCTTGTCCTTAAAGGCCTGTACCGCCCACAAGGCCACTCCGACATTCAAAATGCCAAACAAAAGGGCCGTGCGGATCAAACCGAGATGCGGTACCAAAATGAGCGGAAACAACAAGGAGGCTAGCAGGGCGCCGATGTAGTCAAAGGTGAAAATATTGCTCACCAAGTCCTTGAAATCAAACTCATCCTGCAAAATGCGCATGAGCAAGGGGATTTCCAGACCGACCAAAATGCCCGTAAGCGCAACCTGCCCATAGAGCAAGAGCTTGAAAGCCGTCACCATCTCAAACAAAACAAAAAGGAATGCCGCGCTGAATCCTCCTACCAAGCCGATCAAAATCTCGACGCGGATGAAGGTGGGAATGAGGTTTTTCTGGATGTATTTGGAAAGGAATGAGCCAATGCCCATCGAAAAGAGGTAAACACCGATCACCGTCGAAAACTGCGTGACGCTGTCGCCCAGCAGATAACTTGCCAGCGCACCCGCAACCAATTCATAGATGAGGCCGCAGGTGGCGATGACAAATACAGAAAACAACAACAATCTCGTCATGCGGATCGGCGCTCAAAAGCGGGACAATACTGCGGTTTTACTGCGCTGCGATCAACCATGTATCGCTGCCGCGACGATGATCGCAATGCCCAAAAAGGCAGCTGCGACAGTGATTGCGACCGCGACATTTTTGTTTTCGACGATCTCGTGCCACATTTTGAAGGGAGTGATCCATTCAAAGACGAAGGCGGCGATGACAAAAATGATGATGCCCGAGAGTGCGAAGGCTCCGACATTGGCGAGGATTTTCCAGCTGATGAGGTCCATATTTTTGGGATGAGATTATTTATGCTCAGGGCCGTCGTGGCCACTGTGAGAGCTCAGCGAGCCCGAAAACACGTTGATCAAGCGCATGCCGCGCGACTGCGCGATGCCCATCGAGGTGAGCAAGCTCAGCGCAATGACGACGTATGCAATGAACAAGCGTGGACTGGTATTTTTCATAAGCGGGTCGTCGGATTAAGCATTGCGCTGTTTTTCAAAATTCTTGCTCATGATGAGTAGCGTCACCGGCAGGATGCTGAGCAATATCCAAGCGATGAACATATTGGAGAATATCGGCACGCCGCGCACGACTGTGAGCACGACATTGCCGGCCGAATCTGAAGCCGATGAGGTCACCATTTCATAGTTGCCTGCTGGAACCTCATTGAGGCAGAAATCGCCAGATTTACTGCCCTCTGTCCAGCTTTCGCCTTCGGTCACGCCAAAATAATATTCCGCGCCGACAACGAATTCGTAGTTTTCATTGGTTTCGAGGTTGTGTAGCACGCCCTCAAACTCCACCCAGTGGTTGTCGAGGCCATCGACGACCTCCAAACCTACATTCACATTGCGGCTACCGCCGACCAGCTCAAAGGGCGGCGAGACCCGATCAGTCGTGTCGGGATAGGTCTGCGGCATCGTGAGCACCGTTTGGTCGGGTGCCGCAGCATTCATGGCGATGCCGATCACGACGGTCAGGATCATGCTGATGATCCATGCAGGGACGATGCGCTTGGCGTGATTTTTCCAGGTGTTGGGCTGATTGGCACCTACACCTTTGCGGCTCAATTTGTTTTTGGGCGGCGCACCAAATGCCTGTTCGACAAACTGCGGCTCCAGGTACTGCCCCAAAGACCAGATCATTCCGCCGTCTTCAAACTCGCCGGAAAGCATATTGGGCGGCGCGACGAGGTCGCGGGTCTGTGCCCGGTCACCCACACGCACCTGCCAGTAAAACTCGCCCAAAACATAAGACACCTCTGCCTCACCTGTGGTGAGCAGTTTGAAATTTTGGCCTTTGTATTGCACCCAGGCAGCATTGCCAATCGCCAGCGGCCCATCGTTGATCATCTGTATCCACGACCAATGCCCGTATGCATGCGCCAAAAACCGAAAGCCGTGGTAGGGATTGAACAACAAATATTCCTCCCACTCAAAGGCATACATCCGCACGATGCGCGACATGAAGCCGATCACGACCCAAGTCTTGCCGTCAAATGTCGCCTTGGACCCGATCTCGTAACGAGGCTCACGGGTGAGCTGCTCCGCCGCGGAGCTGAGTATCCTGAAATTGTCGTCGGTGAGGTCGGCCACGGCACCACAATGCTTGCAGGCCGCCACGAGCGACTGCCCAGGTGCGAGCAATTGCACCTGTCCGCCGCAGTTGCGGCAGTCAAAAGCCTTGACACCTCCCATGGGCGTCTTGCGAATTTGCTCACCAGCCATCGAGGGTTCTCAGGTATTGGAAGTTGAAGGATTCAAAAGCGGCATATTCACCGAGGTAGAGTTGCTGCCCGGTGGCTTTGTTCGTGAAGGAAGCAAAACCGCCCTTTTCAGAGCGCATGTCGATGCTCGTCGCCTGTTCTTTGGGGGTGAATGCAAAGGGCAATTCACCTTCGCTCGCGGCGTAGGTGACGCGTTTCACATCTTCAATGTAGTAGATTTCACCCTTGATCTTGGCTTGCTCCATAGGTGCGAGCGTCCCGGGAAAGATCATTTCCCCCTGATCGACTGGGAAAGTCATCATATAGGCCCCTTGTGCCTCGGCGAGCCATCCTTCGGTGCCATCGTCGAAAAGGGCATACCATTCGCTCCAGGTGCCGCGGTCATAAATGACCTTGACGCGACCTGCCAAAATGAACCCTTTTCCCTTGTAGGTGCCCATCGTGCCGACTTGAAATGGCGACATGTCGTCGAGCAACTCGGCGACCTTGCCCATCGTCTCCAAGTTCATATCGTGGCGCACGACCATCGATTGGCAGAAGGTGCAGGTGCTGTGCACCGAGACCGACGACCTGAAAATCAATGGCGCACCACAATTGGGGCAGGCGTATTGTTGCATGGAGCCAATTTAGGCATTGAAATTAGAAATGAGAAATTGGGAATGAGAAATTAGGAATTGGGAGTGAGGAATTGGGAATTGGGAATGAGAAATTAGGAATTGGGAATTGTGCTTGGTGATACGTGTGCGCTTGGCCAACGTAGACACCAGAGGTTCGCTCAAGCAATTGGGGAAGCGTCGCACTCGAAATGGTCACCGCAGGCTCAATGAGTTCCCAAGATATAAGCCTGTAGATCGGCTCGTCTCCAATGCACAATTGCGCAAAATGAGAAATGGGCAGTCGGCTGCAAACGCACCCAACTGCCCATTCCTAATTCCTAATTCCCAATTACTTAGCGTAGGCAATCGCCCGCTTCTCGCGAATCACGGCGACTTTGATCTGCCCTGGGTATTGCATCTCTTTCATGATCTTTTCAGAGATGTCAAATGCGAGCAAGTCTGCTTGCTCGTCGGTGACTTTTTCAGACTCGACGATCACGCGCAACTCGCGGCCGGCTTGGATCGCGTAGCTCTTGCTCACGCCTGGATAGGCGAGGGCGAGGTTTTCGAGGTCCTTGAGGCGCTGGATGTAACCCTCGACGATCTCGCGGCGTGCGCCTGGGCGGGAACCGCTGATCGCGTCACAAGCTTGGATGATCGGCGAAATGTTGAAGGTCATCTCGATTTCATCGTGGTGGGCACCGATGGCATTTAGGATTTCATCTTTCTCACCATATTTTTTGGCGAGTTCCATGCCGAGGATGGCGTGGGGCAATTCAGGGGCATCTTCAGGCACCTTGCCGATGTCGTGGAGCAAGCCTGCACGTTTTGCGGCCTTGGCATTGAGGCCCAGCTCGGAGGCCATGGTGGCGCAGAGATTGGCGACCTCGCGGCTGTGTTGCAGCAGGTTTTGGCCGTAGCTTGAGCGGTATTTCATGCGGCCGACGAGGCGCACGAGTTCGGGGTGCAGACCGTGCACGCCTAGGTCGATCACGGTGCGTTCGCCCGTTTCTACGATCTCGTCATTGATCTGCTTGGTCACTTTTTTCACGACCTCCTCGATGCGGGCAGGGTGAATGCGACCGTCTTGTACCAGCTTGTGCAGGGAAAGGCGGGCGATTTCGCGGCGAATCGGGTCAAATCCGGAGAGGATGATCGCCTCGGGCGTATCGTCCACGATGACCTCGATGCCGGTTGCGGCTTCGAGTGCCCGAATGTTGCGGCCTTCACGACCGATGATGCGGCCTTTGATGTCGTCGTTTTCGAGTTGGAAGACAGAGACTGTGTTTTCAATCGCATGCTCAGCTGCCGTGCGTTGAATGGTCTGAATGATGACCTTTTTGGCTTCTTTGTTGGCGGTGAGTTTGGCTTCTTCGATGATCTCTTTCATCGTGGCCGATGCGCGGGTGCGTGCCTCGTCGCGCACTGCCTCCATGAGCTTCTCACGGGCTGCCTCAGCGCTCAGGTTGGCGACCTTTTCCAGCTCGCTGACTTGGCTGTGGATGAGGTTTTCAAGCTCTTCCTGACGGTTGCCAATCACTTCTTTTTGGCGAGAAAGCTCGGTGGTGAGCGTGTCTACGCGGGTTTGGTCCTTCTTGACCTGCTCATACTTTTGGTTGAGCTGCACTTCTTTTTGCTTGACGCGCTGCTCAGATTGATCCAGCCTTTCGGTCTTCTTTTTCTGCTCAGATTCAGCAGCGACGGTCATTTGGTTCACCTTTTCGCGGGCTTGCATCAAGCGGTCCTTGGAGAGGTTGTCAGCCTTGAGTTCGGCTTCCTTCAGTATGCCTTCGGCCTTGAGTCGCGCTTGATTCAGCGTGGACTCGGCCATGACATTAGCAGATTCTATTTCCTTGGCGGTGTTCGCCTTTTTGATCATGTAACCGATGCCAAATCCTGCTCCCAGGGTGGCGACGGCTACAATGATGACATAAATTAAATCCATGTGTTCATCTTCCGTTTATGCAGTGATAAATAAGGAAGAGACAGATCAGCTTGGGACTGTGGATCGTAGCAGTGTAGCGTGTGAGGTCATGAGGACACCAGGGGTGTGCTCGCCTCTTCAGTATTCAAAATTGCAGCATTAAGCGCCTCGTCGATGTGTTCCATTTGCTCATTGGCCGCCTTGATATTGGCCCGCAACCGCACCCCTTGGTTCAGGTTGTCGGTCGCCAATTCCAGACAGCACATGATCACCAAATCAAGGTCGTCTTGCACGCTGAATCGGTCTTTATAGGCTTTGATCCGGTCATTGATCAATTTGGCCGCATTGCGCACCGCCTCTTCCTCTTCTGATTTCACCAGAAGTGGATAGGGACGATTCATTATATTGACTTTTATTGAATACTTTTCCAAAACACTGTTCCTTTCTCACTAGCCCTTCAGCTCAATCGCCGATCAGTTTCAGGCATTGATCTATCTCTCGTATATACTCATTAATTTTTTTCTTTAGTTCCTCGGTGGCATCATCGTCGCGGTGCTCGACACGCCGAGCGAGTTTGATCAACTCTTGCTGCTCCGCAAGGTCTTTCATCTCTTGCTGCTGTTGCTGAATCTTGCCTTCCAGCTCCAGAATACGGCGATTCAACGAACGATTCTCCACCACCAGCGCTTGTGACTTTTGGTTGAGGTAATCCGCCTTTTCTCCGATTTCGGCCAGTCTAGCTAGCAATTGATCCACGTAACATGCCTAAGTTTAATGCCAACAGGTAAAGCTACAAATTTATCTGCTTATTCAAAACCATCGCTCCAATAAGGATTACTTACATCCCTAGTGTGCAATCATTTACGAATTTCAAGCCCTAAATCCTTTTCCAGCTTCTCAAATACACGCGCCATGAGCTTGTCTACGACCTCGTCTTGCAGGGTCTTGGTCTCGTCGAGGATGCTCAGGTTCAGCAAATAGCTCTTTTTGCCTGCTCCGATGCTATCGCCTTTGTACACGTCGGTGATCGAGACGGTCTTGATGAGCTTGGGATTGGTGCCCTTGATGGCAGCCGCGACGGCCTCAAAACGCACGTTGTCTGGCACGACCGCACTGATGTCGCGCAATACCGTCGGGTATTTGGCCATGGGCTGATAAGCAACTTTGGCTTTTTTGTACTGTCGCAGCACCTGCGCCCAGCTCACCTCGGCATACAGGACTTCGCCTTTGATGTCACGCCCTTTGAGCAAGTCGCCATGGACTGCGCCGTAGCGCGCGATCACCTGTTCGCCACGGTAGAGCTCCAAACCGTAGTCGAATGTGCGGCTTTCTTTGATCTCGCGGGTTTCGACCTTGAGGCCAAACCAAGCTGCCAAGCGCTCCATCTCCCGTGCCAATGTATAAAATCCACCGCGTGCGGTTTTGCCGCCCCAGTGTGCAGGCGCCACATTCCCCGTAAGGAAATAGGCAATCCACTCCTCTTCAAAATAGCCCTCTGCGCCCTTGTAGGCATAGGTCTTGCCGAGTTCAAAGAAACGCAGGTCGGTCTGCTTGCGGTTGTGGTTGTACTCGATCACGTCGAGGCCAGTGTAGACCATCGAGTCCCGCATCAGCGCCAGCTCCTCGCTCAGGTTGTTCACGAGGTTGGCGGTCGTCTCGGTCTTGTACTTGCTCGCAACGAGCGGATTGGTGACCAATTCGTTCCAGCCACTCCCGGCGAGGTAGTCAAAGTACTTTTGGCGCAAGGCATTGGTATCCACCTCCATTTTGAGGTTGAGGGCCATGCGGTTTTGCGCGGGCAGCGGCACATTGTTGTAGCCATAGAGCCGCAAAATCTCCTCCATCACGTCCTGCGGACGTGTGACGTCGACCCTATACTGCGGCACTGCGAGTTGCAGGTGGCCGTCGTCGCCCGACTTGGCGACGAGGATGTCGAGCGTGCTCAAGATCTCCACGACCTGATCGGTCGTGAAATCCATGCCCATCAAACGGTTGGCGCGGGCGAGGTCAAAGGTGATCTCGCGCGGCAGAAACTCCTGCGTGCCCTGGTCATGCAGGCGCGACAGCTTGCCGCCGGCCAGCTCCACGATCATGTAGGCCGCCCGCAAAGCAGCGTGCTGCGTGGTATTGGGATCGATGCCGCGCTCAAAACGGTAGCTTGCATCGGTCTTCATGCCGAGGCGGGCACCGCTGCGGCGAATGCCAGCCGGCTCAAAATAGGCCGATTCCAGGAAAATATTGGTGGTGGTTGCGCTCACTTCTGAGTTTTGGCCGCCCATGATGCCTGCGATGCCCACGGGGCCCTCGCCGTCGCAAATCATGAGGTCTTCGCCAGCGACGATGTCGCGCACTTGGCCATCGAGCGTGGTGAATTTCGTGTTTTCAGCCAAGGTCTTCACGACGATGGCGTTGCCGCGAATGGTGTCGGCGTCAAAGGCATGCAGGGGCTGGCACAGCTCGTGCAAAACAAAATTGGTGACGTCGACGACATTGTTGATGGGCCGCAGGCCGATCGCCTTCAAGCGGTGTTTGAGCCAATCTGGGCTCTCAGCGATGGTCACGCCAGCGATGTAGATGCCAACATAGCGCGGACAGCGGCCGGGCTCAGGCAGGGAGACCACCACCGGATTGGCGATCAGGTCGCTCGGCAATGGCGCCACTTGGGGCATGATGGCCTTTTGGCGCAGCAGCGCGGCCACGTCGCGCGCCACGCCGTAGTGCGAGGCAGCGTCTACGCGGTTGGGCGTGAGGCCGATTTCCAAAGCGTAGTCGCTTTCCAGTTGGAAGATTTCGGCAGCAGGCTTGCCGACGGGCGTTTCTGCGGGCAAGATGATGATGCCTGCATGGCTTGTGCCCAGGCCGATCTCGTCTTCGGCGCAAATCATGCCACAGCTTTCTTCGCCGCGAATCTTCGCTTTTTTGATCTCAAAGGGCTCGCCCGTGCTCGGATAGAGCTTGGTGCCCACGGTGGCCACAATCACCTTCTGACCAGCTGCCACATTGGGGGCGCCACAGACGATTGATAACAATTCGCCCGTACCGACATCCACCGTGGTCAGGTTCAATTTATCAGCACCAGGGTGTTTCACGCAGGTCATGACCTCCCCCGTCACAACGCCCTCCAATCCGCCAGGGTGCAGATCATAGCGCTCCACGCCCTCCACTTCGAGGCCTGCCATCGTGAGTCGGTTGCTCAGCTCGGTGGGCGACCAGTCAAAGGCGATGTATTGTTTCAGCCAGTTGTAAGAAATCTTCATCACTTCAAATTTGGCCCAAATTACGCAAACCTCCCTTGAAGCTCATTCCACAAAGCCCGTATTTCCAAAAAAATATGCTTTGTGCCTGTATGACCCACAAAAAAATCGCCCACCATCGGTAGAGTGGTGGGCGAAAGAATCAATCAGCAGATATAGGATTGGAATAAAAATCGTAGCCGAACCCATGTTGATCCCAAAGAAGAATCAAAATTTTGGTGTAGGTAATCGGATCGCAAACAGTATCAGGGGCCGTTGGGCGGAATATTCCCCTGTTCTTGTCCAGGACGCACATGGATCCGGCTATATCGTGAGTCAGTTCCAGCAAGCTTTTCTGCTGCAAGGCGTGGAAGTGACAAGCATTCAAAGGACGCGTTTTGACGAATGGAAACCTTTGCTTATCTTAGCCCATTGCGTGACTAGACAGTGGCGGGATCACCCTTTCATCTCAGTTTTCAGGCATTTAGCCTTGCAAAAAACGATCCATCGCCAGCCGTTCGCCCAGCGAGTGGTTACTGAAATAAAGTTGCGGCTATTCGCTTGCCCACCAAACCCCAAATACAGACGGTTTTTGGGTAAGCGAGCTAGGTTTTCGTTCATTAAGTCATTGATTGATAGCTGATAATATCTCGAAGGAGCGCTCTAAAGCATGGCCAAGGCAGAAGCCCTTTTTCTCTTGATCAAGTCCCTCACCGCAGGTGAGAAGGCACTTGTGCGTCAAGTGGACAAGGCGCAGGCCGGCTACCTTGCCTTGTTTGACTTCATGAGCAGGCAGCAGGAGTATGATGAGCGCAAGGCCAAAAAGAAGCTCACCCAGCTAGGCATCGACATCAATTTTGCCTACGCCAAAAATTATCTCACCAAACACATCTTGCGCGTCCTGCGCGAGCACAATGACACGGGGCAGTACACGGGCACCCGCCAATTGCAGGAAATCGAGCTGCTCATGCAGCGGCGCATCTATGACCTTGCCGAGAAATTGCTCGCCAAGGCACGCCAAAAAGCACTTGCTGAGGAGCGTTGGCACGATTTCTTGCAGCTTAGCGATACCGAGATGGCATTGCTCGTGGGTGCGAGCGGGGATTTAGATGAAAGTCTGCGTGCCATTGACGGCCTAAATGCCGAGCGCCGACGGGCCAGAGAAAATCTGCAAAACTTGGGCGAATTTGAAGACCTGTATTACCGCTACCGCCCTATTTTGAAGCGCAAGCAAAATGCGCGCAACGAGTGGGACTTGCAGCTCGTGCAGGCATTTGCACAAGACAGTCTGCTTTCCTCGCCCCTACAGGCCAAGAGCATCCGAGCCCAACGCATCTATTATCTATGTCACGCGCTGATCCAAGGCTATCGCGGCGATTTCCAAGGTGCCCGCGAGGCACTCGACGGCAGCTTGCAGCTTTATGCTGCCCATTCCTTTCTGCGCGATGATTACCCCGAGGCCTATCTCACCGACCTGTGGCGCCTAGGTGGCCATCAGTTGCACCAAGGTGACCATGCAGCCGTGGAGCAGACGCTAGCCTTGCTCAAGTCTGAGCGTGAAGGCCGTGGCTTGGCGAGCAGCGAAATCTTTGAAAAACACAGCCGCCTATTGCTCAGCTATGCGATCACGACACAGCGCTATGCATTGGTAGCCGATGAGCTCCCTGCAATCGCGTCTGGATTGGAAGCGCATGCCGCAACCATTCCTTGGACCTCGCTGTCGGTATTGATTTTGCTGCTCGGCCGCTTGCAATTTGAGCAAGGCCACCTCAAGGAGGCCCGGCGCCACCTCAATAAAATTTTGGACCATCCTGAGCGCGGACAGCGCGAAGACATCACAAGTCTCGCACGCATCATGCTCATCTTTATTTATTTTGAGGAAGGCGACGGCGACCTCACCGAGGCAAGTAGCCGCGCCACACGCAAATATTTGCAACGCCGCGACGCCCTCTACCAGTCCGAACGCCGCATCCTGCGGTTCATGGAGCAAAATTCCTTCACGCAAAAAGGTGCTGCAAGCAAAGTCGCACTGCAAGCCTTATATACGGACCTACAAGCCATCTTCCAAGACCCCTTGGAGGCCAATATCCTACTCTACTTCGACATCTTGGGTTGGCTGCAGCGCAAGATTCAGGGCTAAGGAATAGCAAACGGAAAATCGGTTGATTTGAAATTCTAGCCCTTTCTAAGCGAAAGGACTGCAAAGGCATGCCCAAGATGGGAATGCAAAACGCTTTACCAAGCCGACAGCGTAGAAATCAGCACATCTTTTAAGGGAATGGTCATTTAGCATGGAATGGCGGCAGGGGAACAAGTATTTCCGGTGAACATATAGATGGTCCTAGCCGAACCACCGACAAATCACAAAAATCCTTGGCACGAAACTGGTCATCAAAAAAGCCACCCATAAGGCGGCTTCATCTTCCAATTATGTACAAGCGTTACCGCTTGGTACCAGGCGAAATACCCGTATTGGGACCTTGCGTGCGACTGCCATCGATGATGATGGTAATGCCGAGACCACCGTAGGTGACGTAATAAGTATTCGGACCGATTTGCTCGATCGTGATACAGCCGCAGTTTTCGTAAAGGTTTATGAAGTCTGCAGGTGCAATTCCAAAATAAGGCGCAGACTGCGTCAAAATCACCTGGATGACCGCTGGCGAAATCGGATTGCCAGATCCAGTTGTCGATGCGCTATTGAGCGAAACCGAAGTATGCGCGCCCCCAAAATTGAATTGCGCAACACCCATAGAAGGCAGCGCCAGCAAAAGAGACAACAACGATATGAACAAAAATTTTCTCATGCTCCCTTAGGAAGGACATCTAATAGGATGCAAGTTGGCACCGAATTCTGAAAAATGCAACCCCCAACGCAGACAAATCTTCGAAACTTCCCCAACAAGCCGCCCAAACGACATTCTACAAAAGGACTCACCGCCCAATAAATCCGTCATCCCCTAAAAAAACGGCCAATAACGACCCAAGGTAGCCTAGCAATCCCTGCACCCCCAAATCTGCGCCACGCCATCAGATTACATTTTCAGGACGCTCTCACGAAAACAACTCCTGCCATTGCCTGGGGCGATCCCGCATCGGGATTAGCTGCGCTGAACCCGATGCGAGTTTCTCAATTGTCAATTCTCAATCCAACCCCACCATTTCCCCTATCTTTGCAAAAATTACCCCACAAAAATGTATCCTCGGCTCAGCGACCTTATCAACGACCTTCTCGGCACCAGCATCTTGCTGCCAGCCAAGACTTTCGGCTTCTTCCTGGCCCTCGCCTTCATTGCAGCCTACATTCCGCTCAAAGCCGACCTCAACCGCCGCGAAAAGCTCGGCCAATACACCGCCAAGCGCAAACGCGTGCGCACCGCCGGCCCCATGGGCATCCAAGAAGTCGTCATTCATGCCCTCATCTGGGGATTGGCCGGCTACAAGCTCGGACTATGGATCTCTGACCGCGCCCTGTTCAACAACCACACCGAGGAGGCATTGCTATCAGCCAAAGGCTTCTGGCTCACCGGACTCCTAGGCCTGATCCTCGGCGGCGGCTGGAAATACCTTGAATACAAGAAGCACAAAGACGAAAAAGAGAAATTTGAGGAGATCGACACCTATCCCTCCTTCTACCTCGGCACCGTCGTCACGATCGCATTCGTCGCCGGCATACTCGGCTCCAAACTCTTCGCGATGCTGGAACCCCACAGCGGATTCTGGAAAGATCCTCTCGGTGACCTTGTGAGCTTCAACGGCTTGTCATTTTTTGGCGGGCTCTTGTGTGCAGGCGGATTGATCATCTATTATTTGCACCGCAAAGGATTTCACATCCTCACCGCCGTCGACGCCTTCGCGCCCGGGCTCGCACTCGCAAACGCCGTCGGACGCATCGGTTGCCAGCTATCGGGCGACGGCGACTGGGGCATCGCGAACACCAGCCCAAAGCCAGGATGGCTCTCTTGGGCACCCGATTGGATGTGGGCATTTGACTATCCGCACAACGTCGCCCAGGAAGGCATCGCTATGCCAGGCTGCGACCCAGCCATGTTTGACGTCTACTGCCGCCACTTGGCAGTCCCCGTATTCCCAACGCCATTCTACGAAACCCTCATGGGCACCGCGATCTTCATCATCCTCTGGAGCATCCGCAAAAAAATGAAATATGCCGGCTTGGTCACGGGCATCTACATGATTCTCATCGGCCTAGAGCGCTTCCTCATCGAAAAAATCAGAGTCAACGAAGCCTACGACATCGCCGGACTCCACTTCACCCAAGCCGAAATGATCTCCACCCTCCTAGTCCTAGGCGGCGCCGCCATCCTCTTTTTCAGCATCCGCACCAAAAGAGAACTCCGGCAAGCCTAGCAAAGATTCTCTAAACCAAAAAAAATCCATTCAGAAACGTTAGTTCAGCGCAGCTAATTCAACAAGAGAATCGGTTCTTCAAATCCTGAAAATTCTGCTCAGGATTCAACACCCCTGAGTGATTCTCCAAATTCTGAAAATTCTGCTCTATGTTTGCACTATTGAATGAATCAACTGCAAGTGGAAGACGACCTGGACCCAGAATATGAACTCGACATCGACGACGCCTATGTCGATGAAACCCGTCCCGACGAAAGCGTGGACGAGGAAACCCTGTTCATGCACAGGAAGTACACCTCTGACCCGGGGCAGAAGATCATGCGCCTGGACCAGTGGCTCTTCATGCTCATGCGGCAAAAAAGCCGTACCCAGATCAAAAATGCAGCCATTGCAGGCTGCATCAGGGTCAATGGCAAGATCGTAAAGGCCAGTTACAAGGTCAAGCCGGGCGATGAAGTCACGATCATGCTCCCGCATCCTCCGCCCCCGCAGCTAGGGCCCGAGAATGTACCCGTCGACATCCACTATGAAGACGAGGACTTCATGATCGTGAACAAGACCCCCAACCTCGTCGTGCACCCCGGCGTGGGCAACTGGACGGGCACCATGCTGCATGGCCTGCTTTATTATCTCAACAGCGACAAGCTCGACGCGCCGCGCGAGGAGTGGGTATTTCCCCAGCTCGCCCACCGCATCGACAAAGACACCAGCGGGCTCCTCGTCGTGCCCAAGCACGACTTCTCCAACCAGTTCATCTCCAGGCAGTTTTACGAGCGCACCATCGACCGCCTCTACAATGCCATCGTTTGGGGCGACCTGCCGCAAGACCAAGGCACGATCACAGGGCACGTAGGCCGCAGCAAGCACGACCGCAAGAAATTTTGGGTCTATCCCGACGGCTCAGTCGGCAAAAGTGCGACCACGCACTACAAAGTCCTGGAGCGATTCGGCTTTGCCACCCTCGTGCAGTGCAAACTGGAAACAGGCCGCACCCACCAGATCAGGGTCCACCTCAAGCACATTGGCCACACGCTCATGAGCGATTGGTTCTACGGAGGCCACATCGTGCCCATGCACCTACAGACGCCCAAGTGGACAGCCTTCATCGCCAACGTGATGGAGACCCTGCCCCGCCAAGCCTTGCATGCCAAGACACTAGGGTTCACGCATCCTCAGACCCGCAAAAAAGTCTTCTTTGAAAGCGAATTGCCCGAAGACTTCACCCAGGCCCTGGAAAAAATGCGCGCCTACCGAGATACTTATATGGGTAAATAAAGGAGCCCCCGGCGTCCCGCCGCAGGGCTATCGAAAAGACGCCTCCGGCGCATAAAAAAATCGATGACCAACCGTCTGATTTCCAACTGAAATCCCAACCCAGAAGCGTCTATTCCGCAGCAGTTGCTGTTTTGGGGGGGGGGGGGG
>JANPHP010000459.1:0-3668 GCA_031424495.1 Bacteroidota bacterium
AGCGCCGTAGGCGCTGTCCAGTGGGAGGGACGGCCCGAAAAAGAAGGCTTTGCCGACGGCGACGCCGAAATGGTGCGCTGCCCCGATCCTGAAGTCGCAGCGCAAATGGTCGCAGCCATCGACGCCGCCCGCAAAGAGGGCGACAGCCTCGGCGGCATCATTTCCTGTGCGATCCAAAACGTGCCTGTCGGGCTCGGCGAGCCTGTTTTTGACAAGGTACACGCCCTGCTCGGCTACGCGATGCTCGGCATCAACGCCGTCAAGGGTTTCGAGATCGGCTCAGGCTTCGCCGGCAGCGCGCAGCGCGGCAGTACCCACAACGACGCCTTTTACACCGACGAGAATGGCCGCATACGCACCCGCACCAATAACAGCGGCGGCGCGCAAGGCGGTATCAGCAATGGCGAGGAGATCTTTTTCAGGGTCGCCTTCAAGCCCACGAGTACCATCATGAAGGACCAAGAAAGCATCGACCAATCCGGCGAATCGGTCGTCTTGAAAGGCAAGGGACGTCACGACCCTTGCGTCGTGCCCCGTGCGGTGCCCATCGTGGAGGCGATGGCGGCGCTTGTGATGGCTGATCTGTGGCTGCGGGCGAAGGGGAGTAGGGTGTAGCAGAAGTGCAAAAACCTGTTTGCCAACCCTAGCCACTTGCTGGTTTTTAGGGTTGGCAAACGGATTTTTCAGGTACACCATTAATCCGTAAGCGAAACCCAATTGCCATCCTATTTTGTTCGCAACCAGCCAACCAGCAACAAAATAGGTTCAGTTCCCTGAGCGATAACCAATGCCAGCAAATATTTATGGCAAAAAGATTGCCAAATTCGCAAAAACTCAATAATTTTGCAATACCACACAAAAAAGTACACCATGGCCTCACGCGAACACTATACAACGAAGTTACTTCCGGGCAATTTCTATCACATCTACAGTCGTGCCATCAAGGAACTGCCCCTTTTCCTTACCGAGGCCAACCATTCTCACTTTTTGAAACTGCTGGATTTTCATTTGTCAGATGTCTTGAATTTGTATGCTTGGTGTTTGATGGGCAACCACTTTCATTTGCTCGTAGAAGTCAAAGAAAGCCATGGACAGGAAAAGATTCTACATCGTCAGGTTCATGAGCGGTTTCGCAAGTGTTTTCAGGCCTATGCACTGGCAATCAACGAGCAAGAGTCCAGATATGGTGCATTGTTCCAGAAACCGTTCAAGCGGGCACACGTAGATTCGCAGGACTACTTCACACAATTGGTTTATTACATCCATTCAAATCCGCAACGCCACAAGATTTGCGCTGATTTCCGGGATTACAAGTGGACCTCCTATCACAGCATTCTCAGTGAGGGGATTACTAAATTGAAACGAAAAGAGGTCTTGGATTGGTTTGGTGGGAAGGATGAATTCCAAAAATTGCATGCCGAAGGCAAAATGGATCTCGATGAACGGCTACTGATCGAAGTTGAATAGACGCGGCAAAAAGCCATTTGCGATCCATATCAGGCAGATGTACTAAGAATCCGTTTGCCAACCCTAAAAAGCGGATTTGGCTAGGGTTGGCAAACGGATTTTTAGGGCGCACTACCAATCCGCTAGCCAGCAGCAAAATACATTCAAAATAACCGACAATGCATCCCGAGACACCAACGGCCTCCATGGTTGGCCTAAAAATCCGTTTGCCAACCCTAAAAAGCGGATTTGGCTAGGGTTGGCAAACGGATTTTTCGTGCCCACTCCCAAGCTAGGCTTGCGGGCAGAGCGCCTAGGAGACGAGCAGCTAACAGGTAGAGGGCAATTCTATATCGGAAAAAAGTCTGCGTCTCCCTAAGCCTGAGTTGCAGATATCATGGCAGCATTTGCTATCTTGTAGGGTGTTTTCATCGACAACATCAGCCGATCGGTACCGCAGTTTTTTGCTCGGCGGACTCGGCGGCCTCATTTTTGTTGTCGTTTTTGCCTTTGCCTATCGGCAAATGGATCCCGCGCAATATGCCCATCGTGACGACGGCATTATCACGCTGAGCCATGCGCGCAATTTTGTGGACCATGGCTTCATCGGTGTCGAGCCGAGCGGGCAGCGCGTTGAGGGATTCTCTGCGCCCCTCCAATTTTGGATTTATGCTGCGGCTTACAGCGTCACAGGAATGGGATGGCATGCCTTTGGGACTTTCCAGACCTATTTTTGTGCGTTTTGGATGGGTTTCTTTTGCATGCGGATGTTTGAGGACCGCAAGGTCGCGGGACTGCTGCTCACGGTCTTGCTAGCGGTCTTGGTCACGCACCATGCAAGGTTTCTTGGATGGCATGGCTCAGGCATGGAAAATGCTTGGCTGCATGCCATGATCGCAGCCCTGCTGTGGCTCACAAAATCGGCGATGGACAAGCGGCAAATCCCTTGGTATTTCGGCTTTGTCTTTGGCGTTGCGCTGTTGGTGCGCCTCGATACGATTTTTCATCTGCTGCCTTTGTTGTTGCTATTTGCTGTCGGTTATGGCTTGCATTGGCGAAATCTGCGTGGTTTTGCGGTGGTAGGCATAGGCCTCGGCTTGTGGGCGCTCTACCAATGTTGGCGTTTCTATTATTTTGGCGACTGGAGTCCGAATACCAGTTTGGCGCAAGGCATCGATCCCGCGTGGAACTTGCATCGCTTGCTTGCAGCAGACTTGGCGTGGTTGCGAGAGGGTTCTCGCCACGGATTGGGCAATCTGCAGGTGCATGGCGCTTGGTTGCTCTTGCCTTGCATCTTGTTGCTGCCGTTTGCGCGGCTGCAACCGGGCAGCAGGTGGGTGGTGATCGCTTGCGCGCTGCTGATATTCACCAGTTTTTTCAATCCCTTGGTCTTTGGCGTGACGCGGCTCGACCCTGTGCGCACGACGACATTTGCTACACTTGCGGTTGGATTGCTGATCATGCAGGTTTTGTGGTCGGTGCCTTGGCGACGTGATTGGTTTGCCCTTCCTGTTGCAGCTGCGGCTGTGGTGGCGGTTGTCCTTGCGTGGCCCATTTTTCAAGAGCCGCAGCCCAAGCTATGCTGCGCGATTGACACTTTTCAGGGCTTCACCGATGAGGCAATCGCCTTTCAGGAGGCCAATCATTTGCACCGCGTCACGCTCTCCACGCCCGATTTGGGCAAACTCAGCTTCCAGAAAAAATTCAACCTCTTTGACATGGGCTTCTTGGGTTCGCCGATCGTCACCCACTTGCGTACGCAGCCCGACGCCCTGCGGAGCTATTTTTACGACTTCGCCTTGCCCGATCTCGTCGAGACGCATGGCGAATGGTGCCTGCTGCACGCCCGCATCTTTTCCGATCCGCGTTTCCGAGAATTTTACACGCCCTTGCACGAAACGCGCCACGACTACCTCGAGGCCTACGGCGGCGATTGGCCCACGGTCACCGAGGGCATGTTTGCGCGCAAAGCTCTGTACGCAAATATCAATTCCCCTGAATATCAGTTGATACAAGCCTTGCGGCTCAAGCTCTCATTGGATCCCATCCGCGTCGCGCTTGCATCCTCCATCCGCCCAAATGATCCCAGCGCCCACCAATATGTCGTGCGGACTGTCTACCGATTCTTGCCAGAGTTTCGGGAGGCCGGTTTGGAGGATGAATTGATCGCATTGTTTGCCCAAACCCCGACTGCTGCTTATGACCAAGCCATTTTGGGGAGT
>JANPHP010000460.1:0-4041 GCA_031424495.1 Bacteroidota bacterium
CCATCCTGCATCGTCGTGGTTCAGCCGTTGCAGCCGAATAATTTTCACTGCGGGTGCAGGTTGATCAACGCCTTGAATGGCATCAAACAATACCTCCTCGAATACATCCTCCGCGAAGCGATAGCGACCCTGGGCCGCAGATTGGATAGCCTCCAAAAAGGAATTGACTGTTGGTGGATTAGCCATATACTAGATTTTGCGTTTGATTTTCAACCACTTGTTCCAATTCCTCGATACTCTTCTGTATTTCATTTCTGATTTCGTCGAGATTCCCATCTTTCACCCATTTTCTAAATTTGCTGTTGTTCGTGACGAGCGAGAAAGCAGTATGCCTCGCAGCAAAATTCACCCTCGTTGCAGGGGCTTCTGCCAATGAACCTTCATAAATCCGATCTGGGCTATCTTCTGTCCCAGACATTAGCAATATTCTGGGTTTGTTACTTTCAAGCAGCTCATCGACCGATTCTGGATCGGTGATTGGCCTTGGGGTGCGGCCCCCTTCACCAGAACCGCTCCAAGCACTATTGGCAATAACATTCATCGAGAAGCCCTCTTGTGCTTCGTACCAGTCGTCGTCATTTCCTCCCATTGCTACGGAAACCACAAGAAGCATAAATATGCCTTTGGAAATCAGTCTTGAAGTTTTGGGGCCTACACGCATCGTTGCAGCATCTCCAAGGCGCTCTGCATTGGGATGTAACATGTATTCAAATAAGGTATCGCGCTTGGAAGAATCACGCTGCAAAGTAGATTCCCAGATATTCCATCTTCGAAGTGCTTGATCGCGAAGCTCCTCAGATGATGGAGTTGAACCAGAGAATAGCTCTCCCAGGAACTGTGTCATAAGGCCACAAACGATGTTGCACAGTTGCTTGCTCATTTCCGAATGAAGTAATTTCGCCTCTTCCTCCAAATGATTAGGACTGGGGAAGTCTTGCGTATCGGATGGCGTAAATTGTTGTCTGGCCTGCCTCAAATTCAGGCTAGAGGGTTCGGGGACGTGAGGATGATCGCCAAGCGTCCCACCGACTTTTTCCCACATTTTGGATTCCCAGCCAGAAGCTGGGTCGGATTCGACAAAATTTCCTTGTTGCAGATGCAGCGATAGCCGAATGAGGGCCTTTGAGATTGCCTGATCCGAATGTCGTGGCGCTGCTTGAAGGAAAAGCCTACTGCTTCCTCCATGTCCCCAAAGTGCAGGTACGGATTTGCTTGGACATTCGATAGAATTTGCTCTAGTATCATGAATTCCTGCCTTGCTACCCGCCAAAGAGTCGATCTTGTAAAGTGTCCACCGTGGAGTCGTGGGTTTCAAATACGATGCCACCACATCCAATAGCCATCGAGGTCTAAAAGCATTCACCGTGCTCGAAGTACTTCTGATCAAATTCTCAATCGTCACCCGAACAACGGCAGAATTCAAAAAACAGGAGTCCAAGATAGAATCCGTCTCAGCTTCAAGTTCCATATCAGTACGCTCATATATGATTTCCAAATGGTTCATTCCATCAAGAATGGATTGGTCATCCGAAAAATCGCATACACCCAGATAGTCAAAAATTCTGGAATATCGAGAATCTCCCCTTAGGTCAGCTATCTTGCTGACATCCATGCCGCTGCTAATTTCTGTGTCCAGAAAGTGCTTCAATTCCTGAATTGTGACACCAGTGTAGATTCTAGGGGTAAGTTGCTCGACAAGAAAAACGAATTTTCTCGTCCCGATTGGATAGCCTACTGCCTTGACCCAAGTGGCAACTTCGGTGAAGCTAGCAATCATCGAATCCTTTTGAGGCTGCGTATAGTTGTTGCTACCGCTTTTTACTTGAAAGTGGATCAATTTAGGAGATTCCGGCTCCATGCAAACAATATCGTCCCAACCGGCAAAAATACCTTGTTCCTTACCAATTTCCAGAGTATGGCGTTCCCCGTTTATGTATCCAACAAGCATTTTGGCAATCAGTTTGGTTGCCACTTTGTCTTGATACCTATCGCCCGACGTCAGCCCTAACTTATTAAGCCCCATTTGATTAGTTGGATTAGTTTGATCGAAAAGTGAAGCTCCCTGAAGGTTTGCAAATTTTGTATGCAATCCCATCATTTCTAGCAAGCAGACTCCTTATTTCACCTTGAACTTGATGGTATTTTTCCATTATGCCTTTGAAGGGCAAAATTTGGCCCTAGAAACCGAAAGTAAGCTTTTTTGTCAGACTTGTGATCTGCTTCTGTCAAAAATCAGGTGAGGCAAGCCTCTTCTGTGTCCGAATCGTCAAATACGGTGCTCAAGAACTCGTTCTTGGGTCGGTCAAGCTTGTCTGATTGGATGCTTGTAGTGACTTGCAGGTCACTACAAGCATCCAATTTAGGCGGCACGGCTTTACACCGTTGGCAATTGCCTACTTTTTGCTCCGAGCTCCGCCACCTTGCCCCAAGGCGTGACGGGATTGTTCAATACATGCGTGACTGCTTTTGCCTCGATCTCTTGGGCAGTGGCTACGCGCCCGGCTGCGATCCAAGCCACGAGTTCGGAAACACGGAAATAGACGCGCTTGCCTTTCTTGTAGTGGGGAATGGCCCGCTGATAGGTCTTGTCGTAGAGGGTGTTCACGGCCAATCCTGTGATTCTCGCGGCCTCGGCGACAGACACCAACGGCTCTTCGTCTGGATTGCTGACTCCCTTATTTTTGGTGTTGATGTTTGTCCCAACGATTTCACGAAATAGGTCGGCAAAATACCTCTTGAGGCTTTCACGGTAATCGGCTTCAGCAGTCTGCCCTACGATCTTTGCCATCTGGTCTGGGCTAAAGTTTACATTTCGTTGGGCGTCTTTGACTTTCAATGCGGCATCGATGTGAGCCTTCAATCTCCCTTCGAGAAGCAGCAGGTCGATTTCTGTTGCGAGTCTTGAATCTTGATTTTCCATTGCATTTGAAGTAATCAGTGAGTACGAGGAAGCAGTCCCTTTTGGGTGGCTAGGAAAGCGGCCTCAGAATGGCAGTGTAAGCTGCATTTCATTGGTGCTGAGGCATTGAGACAAAGCAACAAATTTGCCGATGGAGTAAAAAGACAGAATCATCCTAAGCAGACCATGCGCTTGGGCGATTCTGCCGTTTCACTTTTCACTTTTATGAGCGATCCGGGCGATTTTGTGAAATTTAAGCTCCAATTACCAGCATGCAAGCCATTGGGTATCAAGATGCCATGACAAAAGCCAAAAATTGATGCCCCACGACTCCCCTTGAATTTCAGCAGCGGCCAAGGACGGAACTCGGCTCATTCAGCACGGAACCTACGTGTGGATAAGAAAATCCTCGCACGTTCTTGCCGAATGATCGCTTTGCAACGGCCTGCCAAGTCATCCCTTGTAAGTTATTTTTAGCTTGGCTCACCGCTTCTTATGATTTCGAGCGATCACGTCTTGCGCTTCCGCTGCGATTTCGCTCGTCGTCAATTTCCGCCCGTCCTCAATCCATGCTTCCAAGTCTTCTCGCTTGAAATAGAGCTTCTTGCCTTGCTTGAAAAAAGGGATTAAGCGGCGGTGTACAAGAGAGTAAAGGGTAGGCTTTTTCAAACCAGTAACCTCAACGGCCAAGTCGAGGCCACCTAAAGAGGGGCGAGGGCTCGCGGTAGGGAACGCCGGGAAATGTTCTCGAAAGAAGGCTTCAAGCTCGGCCCTGAGCAAAGCCCGGATGTCGGTTTCGGAAAGCTGGGTGAAAGTGGTTGTATTCATTTTGTGAGATCGGTTTTCGGTTAATCGCACAAAGATTACGTTCGAATTTGGCGATGGGGGCACCCCGAACTTTACTCCGATTGCCAATCGGCTCTATTTCAATCGCTTCTTGGGAGTGCTGGCCTGTTCGATGTCCTGGTTGGCCTGTGCGATCTCGCGGTCGATTGCGGTCAATGGCTCCTTGAAGCCGCTTTGTTCGAATACTTGTCGCACCCTTTGCAGGTATTGCAGGAGCCGCTTGGGGTCTTTGGTAACCAAGGGCGCGACCTTCATCTTATCATAAAAGTCGGAGTTGTCCAGGCTTTTGATCGGCT
>JANPHP010000461.1:0-9467 GCA_031424495.1 Bacteroidota bacterium
CCTTAGCGAAGTCTTCTGCCTTCAATCCAAATTCTGCAAGCCCAAATGATTCGAAGACGTTCACCAGCTTATTGCCATTGTCCAATATGGCTTCTACCCAGAAGTCTATGTCACCAGTATAGCGCGGATGGCCGTACAAACCGACTGCATAGCCCCAGTAATTAGGTAACGAACTTCAAACTGATTCAGTAACTCGACAAAATCTCTGAAGTCTGGGCTGAATACCTTTGAGTCTGACATACTGCATTCTTAGGATTTCAATAGCGGCAATCCGGCTGTTTGGCGTTTGCGTCAGCCAATATGCAAAATCCGAGCTTGGGTCATTGCTCTTTACAACTTGAATGACTTTCTCCATGGTAAAAACTAGGCAAAAACGGCCGATTTGGCAAGAAACTATGCCTCTTTTTCTTGCAAATTATCCTCCGCCACGATGTACAGCGGCCGTTGCCGTGCATTTGCGCCGATGCGGGAGAGGTATTCCCCGATGATGCCGATGCCGATGAGTTGGATGCCGCCGATGAAGAGGAAAGACACCATTTGTGAGGCCCAGCCCGTCTGATAGCCGGGCGAGAAGAAGTAGGACAGAACCGCGTAGATGATCAGCAAAAAGGAAATGCCCGAGACAAAAAAGCCCATGAGGGTGATGAAACGCAAGGGTGCCTCTGAGAATGCCGTGATGCCGTCGAGCGCGAAACGGATCATTTTGGCGTAGGTATAACTCGTCTTGCCCGTGAGGCGCTCGTCGCGGTCATACTCCACAAACGTCTGCCTGAAGCCCGCCCAGGCGATCTGCCCGCGCAGGAATTTGTTTTGCTCAGGCATCTGCTTGAGCACCTCGACGACCTTGCGGTCAATGATGCGAAAATCGCCCGTGTCAAGCGGAATGTCGATTTTGGTGAGGCGGCGCAGGATGCGGTAAAATAGCTTGGCTGTCCAGCGCTTCAAAAATCCCTCTCCTTTGCGCTGCCGCCGGCGCGCATACACGACTTCAAAGCCTTCTTTGTGGCGGCGATGCAAGTCGGCGATGAGCTCTGGCGGATCTTGCAAGTCGGCGTCGATGATCACGACGGCCTTGCCCAAGCAATGGTCCAAGCCAGCCATCACAGCGATTTGGTGCCCAAAATTGCGGCTCAGGTCCAGGTAGCGCACGTGGGCGTCGCGCGACGCAAGCTCGCGCATGAGCACGAGCGAACGGTCTTGGCTGCCGTCATTGACGAGGACGATCTCGTAAGGGACCGCCATGCCTTGCAGCACGCGCGTGAGCCGCTCGTGCAGCACCTGCAAGTTGCCCTCCTCATTGTGGATGGGCACGACGATCGATATGTCGGGCGTGGTAGCCATGGCAGCCAATTTAGGATTTTTTTCTGGGTCGGTCGCGAGGATCAATTTGCGGGGGCGAGGGTATCGGTCGGCGGGACGGTCATCTCCAAAGGCTTGTAGCGATTGTTCATCCACACAGGCTTGCCATTTTCAAAACCAAAGGCATCGGTACCCTTTTTGCGAATGAGCAATTTGTCAATCGTCGTCATGGGCGGCAAGCGTTTCCAACGCGTGACGTTCACTTGGAAGCGGTCCTTGGGATCGTGCACGATCTCTTCACGCTCGCACAGCGCCCAATCGCCATCGAGTCGCTTGACGCTGTTGTTGAGGCTCAGGTAATGCCAAGTCACCTTTTCATCGCCTTTCCATTCTTCCCAACCAAGCTCCACGAGGGGCAGGCGATCACCCCGCATTTTCACCCAGAGGCTCACGATCACGGTGTCGCCTGCTTGGAACGGCAAAGGCCCGTCATGCAGGAAGTTGTTGTTCATGAGTTGAATGTCTTTGCCGATGCTGTTGTGGTAACCGGGAATGTCGCCATCGCGGTTCGCAGTGCCGTGCACTTCGAAATCGTCCCAAATCAATTGTTGCCTGGGCTCACCGATTTGGATGTTTTGGGAGAATGGATAGGTGGTCGCAGGCAGGACTTGCGGGTTGCGCAGCGTGTATTCCACGAGCCCATCGAGCCGGATGTCATAGACTTCTACCTGGCCCAATCGTTTGGTATCGCCTAGGCAACGCACGAGCGGCCCGTCGAGTGTGTCTGAGTAGCCTGTGCGCATAGCGTAAATCTTGCAGCTTGGCGGCATGTGATCCAAAATATCCAAATGGCCTTGCGGCTCGGTCAGGAGTTGCATCATGCTCCAAGTCTGGGACAATGACGTGCGGCTCATCATCATATTGAGCAATGGCAGGCCCGTATACATGGAGGCTTGAAAGGCCAATCTGCTATTCTGCGGGAGGGGCGTATGGAAATTCTCTGATCCTTCATGGAAAAAGGGCAAGACCATGATGGCGTTGTAGCCTTGGGGCGTACACAGGTAGATGCCAGGGCCGATGGGTTGGCCGAGCACGATTGCTGTATGGTCGGGATTCTCCACCGGCGGATTTGCAGCAGCAATGCGATCCGCTACACCTTTGTTCAAGGCTCCACCTTCCAGCAATGTCCAGCCAATCACGCATCCGCCCAAAACCCAAACGGCCCAATTGAGTTTCCTGCCTTGCAACCACTTGATCACTTGCCACAAAAGGTAGAAGCTGAAGGTGGTCCAAGTATAATAAAACACCCAAGAGAAGCGCCCCAAGCTGCGGAATTGCTTGATTGGCGGAAATAATTCGGTCATCAATTCTGGCTTAAAAGCGAATGGAATGCCACATGCAAATAAGCCAATCACAACGCCGGCTAGCATGGAAACCGTGATTAGCTTTATGGTTTCTGCCCCTAAGCTGCTGTCCTGAACCCATTCAAATTCCTTGAGTCTGCGGCGCAAAAGGCTTTGCCCAAGTCGCAACAGCGTATTGCCCCAATACCCCAGGAATACCAGGCCTGCCATCAAGCCGATGTAGCCGATGCCCTCCCAGTTGGCGCCGTCGAGCCGCCACTTGGCCGGTACTAGCGTATCCAGCCCGACCAATGCCATCGGCAAAAAAATACTTTTCCAAGTCGAGATGTACTGATCGAAACCAAAAGGATTTGCTGGCCGATCGGTCACCGGATCGGTGATCTTCATAACCAAGGTAAACAGTAACACCGGCAAAATCACCTGCAAGCCAAAGTGATAAACTTTGTGCAAAAACTTGGTGCTGCGCCACGCCAGCAAGCTGTGCATGCCCCAAAATGCCGTCAAAAACACCGCCGAAATCATGAGGTAATAGGGATGCAGCCAAGCCATGAGGAATAGCGCAGCCGTAAGCGCAAACGAGCGCCACAAGCCCGGCTGCTCAAATGCTCTCAAGGCCAAGTGCCACACCAAGGGCACGGCAAAGGCATAAGCCAAGCCATAATGCCCATTCATTTTCAACACCTGCGGCGACAGCAAGGCTATCGCCGCCCCCGCCAATGCCGCCCAAACCGCATCCACTTGCCAACGCAAAAGGATGCGGTACAACAACCAACCTGCAACAACAATGCTCAGCAGCATCGCATAGTTCAGGATGCCCACGGTATAGTCGGCAAGCCCCAGCATTTTGATCGTATTGCTCAGCAGCGGCTGCGCATCGGCAAAGACGAGGTGGTCGCCGTAGGGATAATTCATGCCCTCAAACCACGTATAGCTGCTGTCCCATTTGGCGTGGTACCAAGGCGTATAATAGTTCTTGATCCCATCTGCCGAACTGCCCATCATCGTGCTGTTGGGATGCAGGAGCACAGGTCGGTAAAACACGATCAGTGCCACAAGCAAGATTCCCAGCAGTAGGAGCGTAGGGAGGAGGGATTTCTTCTGCATTTGAGGATGAAAATAGGGAATATTTCGACGCGTGGGGCCGAATTTTGAGGCTTTGGGGGAGGGGGAATCCAAAGGGATGATAATGGAACGGTCGCATTCCCGAGGAAATGCGACCGTCGCCAAGACTTCACAGACCCATGAATCACTTCATGATCTGGTTTTCTTCAATGAATTTGGTGGAATAGACGCCCGACCTGAAGATATCATTTTGCATGAGCCTCTTGTGGAAAGGAATCGTGGTTTTGATGCCTTCGATGATGAATTCATCGAGTGCACGCTCCATTTTGGCGATCACTTCCTCACGGGTGCGGGCTGTCACGATCAGTTTCCCGATCATCGAGTCATAATTCGGTGGGATCACATAGCCTGCATACACGTGGGTGTCCACGCGCACGCCGTGGCCGCCCGGCTTGTGAAAGCCTGTGATCTTGCCTGGCGAAGGCCTGAAATCATTTTCAGGATCCTCGGCATTGATGCGCACTTCCATCGAGTGGATGCCTTCAGGGTAGTAGTGACGACCCGAAACCTCGATGCCAGCTGCAACTTTGATTTGCTCTTTGATCAAATCATAGCTGAAAACCTCTTCCGTGATCGGGTGCTCGACCTGAATACGGGTGTTCATTTCCATGAAATAGAACTTGCCGGTCTTGTCCACGATGAACTCCACCGTGCCAGCACTTTCATAATTCACGGATTTTGCAGCCTTGACGGCGGCTTCACCCATTTTCTCGCGGAGCTTTTGGTCCATGAATGGAGCCGGGCTCGGGCACTCCTCCACCAATTTCTGGTGGCGGCGTTGGATCGTACAGTCGCGCTCGCTCAGGTGCGAGACATTGCCATATTGGTCGCCGACGATTTGAATCTCGATGTGGCGTGGCTGCTCGATGAATTTCTCCATGTACATACCATCGTTGCCGAAAGCAGCAGCGGCTTCGCGACGGGCATCGTCCCAAGCGGCTTGCAATTGGCTCTCGTCCCAGGCGATGCGCATGCCTTTGCCGCCGCCACCTGCTGTGGCTTTGAGCAAAACGGGATAACCGATTTTGGCGGCAATCTTCTCGGCATGGGGCATGTCTTTGATGAGGCCGTCTGAGCCGGGCACGACGGGCACGCCGGCCTTTTTCATCGTGGCCTTTGCGGTAGCCTTGTCGCCCATGCCACGGATGGCAGATGGCTGTGGACCGATGAATTTGATCCCATACTCTGCGCAGACCTCGGCAAACTCGGCATTCTCAGACAAGAAGCCGTAGCCGGGGTGGATGGCATCGACACCTGTGATTTCACAAGCGGCGATGATGCGCGGAATGTTGAGGTAGCTCTCCTTGCTGGAGGGCGGGCCGATGCAGACCGCCTCGTCAGAGAAACGCACGTGCAAGCTGTCGCGATCGGCTGTGGAATAGACGCCCACAGTCTTGATGCCCATTTCCTTGCAGGTGCGCTGGATGCGCAATGCGATTTCGCCACGGTTGGCGATGAGGATTTTCTTGAACAGCGGCATAGTGTCAGGAAAGTTCGATCAAGAAAAGTGGCTGATCATACTCGACAGGTTGTGCGTTTTCGACCAAAATCTTGACGACTGTGCCGTCAAAATCGCTCTCAATTTCGTTGAAAAGCTTCATGGCCTCGATCACACCGAGCACCTTACCTTTTTTGATGGTATCTCCGACTTTCACAAAAGGCTCCTTGTCAGGGCCCGATGACCGGTAAAAGGTGCCGATAAATGGAGCCCTGAATTCTTTCAAATTCTTGTTGCTCTCAACCGGTGCGGCCTCTGCAGAAGGCAACGCTGGCGTTGCGGGCGTGGCATGAGCAGATTCATGTATGAATTGTTGCACCTGTGGCTGCTGCACCATTTGCTGCATGATAGGTGCCTGGGAATACACGATGCCCTCTGGTTTGCGCTGAATCCGCAGACGGAAATCTTTTTGCTCGATCTCCACGTCTGTAAGCGTGCTCCGATTGATGAATTTCAGGAGTTCCTGAATGTCTTTGATATCCATATCCTGGGAAATTGCTGTTGAATGAAATTAGCCTTTGGCGCGCTCCATATAGGTGCCGTCTTCGGTATTGATCTTCACCTTGTCGCCAATGCTGATGAAAAGGGGAACCCTTACCTCTGCGCCGCCTTCGACGATCGCAGGCTTCAGGGTATTGGTGGCAGTATCGCCTTTGATACCTGGCTCGGTATAGGTCACCTCCATGATCACGGTCGCAGGTGGCTCTACGAGCAATACCTGGTCTTCCTTGTCGGTATTGAAGAGGATCTCGACGATGTCATTTTCCTTCATGAATTGCGGATTTGCAACTTTGGCCGCATCAATCGGAATCTGATCATAATTTTCAGTGTCCATCATGATGAAGCTATCGGCTTCACGATAGAGGTATTGATATTGGCGGCGCTCCACACGCACGATGTCGATTTTTGCACCTGAAGGGAAGGTGTTTTCCAAAACGCGACCTGTTGTCACGCTTTTCAGCTTGGTTCTGACGAATGCAGAGCCCTTGCCCGGCTTCACATGGAGGAACTCGACAATCGAATAGATATCGTTGTTGAATTCGATTGTAAGGCCTTTTTTAATCTCTGAGGTACTACCCATAAACTAGAATTGAATTAAGAGGGGCAAATTAAGAAAAAACCGATTGCGGAGTGCACACTTCTTGGGGGAAATCTCGCCTAATCAGTGCTTTTTACCGATTCGCGTCCCTACAGGCATGACTTGGCCTATTCATTTGCATATTGGTGCATCGCTTTGCGCAAAATGCCTTGAAACGGCAAGCTGTCGCTGCGCTCACCACTTGCAATGTCGCGCACCACAAAATGGCCAAATCGCAGGTAAAACAGGGTGCCTTCAAAGAAGTCGACCTCAAAATCGCTGGTCGAGTCGGCAAGAGTCTCTGCGGTCTCTGTAAGGATTTTGCCGCCTCTCAACTGTAGGTCATGCACATATTCGGCACCAAAACGCACCGCAAAATACGGGGTGAAGCGCATTTTTGAGTAGGATGTAGGGAATTCGCGCACCAGGCCATCTCCATTCACGTCCACCAGCGCCTCTTGTGTGACAAAGAGGCTGTCGTGACCTACGGGAACCACAAAGTTGTAGCGGTTCAGCTGCAGATCGTCGATCTGCATTTTCAGGTCCAGTGTTGCACGGGTGGTCATGGCCTGCTCATCGTAGATGGCGATTTGGTGCTGGTTCACGACGAGGTAAAATTTGCCACTGCTGTAGATGCAGCGTCCTGGAATGCCTTCAAACTCGAGAACTTGCACCTTGCCGTTGCTGCGCTTGATCATCGCGACTTTGTGGGCGGCCGTATCGGCGATCATGATCTGTTTTGTACCGACGGCAAGGTAATGCGGGGCAATCGGCAGGTCGCCAAATTTTTCCTGCACACTTGCATAGCTGGGGCTCACCTTGTTGACCGCTTGTTGTGCGCCGCTCGACATCCAGATGGCATTGTCGACGATCTGGGCATCGCTCAGCTCCGCAGTGGTCATGCCAGCCTTGGCATTCCATTCAGGCTCAATGCTGTTGTTCACGTATTTGTCGATGCGCAAAGTGCCATCCACATTCTCGACCAAAAAGAAGCTCGCCCAAGTCTTGATCTCATAAGGCGAGTCGTCGTCCAAGCTCTGGCAGCCGCTCAGCAAAAGCAGCATGCAAGCCGCCCAAGCAGCATATTTACGGATGTATCCCATATCTGCATGAAAGATACGGAGCTTGGGGGAAATTTCAATCTGTAAGCGCAAGCCAGTTTGTTAGCCTATACCCCCAAAAAGCAAATTCGTCGGTGCCGCTTTTCCGAGCTCCACCGACGAATCGTATTTCTTGTGCAAACAGGCTATCAAATCGCCCACTTCACATACACCGCACCCCAAGTAAAGCCGCCGCCGACGGCTGCGAGGATGAGGTTGTCGCCTTTTTTGAGTTGGTCTTTCCAGTCCCAGAGGCAGAGCGGGATGGTGCCGCCGGTCGTGTTTCCGTAGCGGTGAATGTTGATCATCACCTTTTCTGCTGGCACGCCCATGCGTTCGCCGCAGGCATCGATGATGCGCTTGTTGGCTTGGTGGGGCACGAGGAATGCAATGTCTTCAGATTGGAGGTTGTTGCGGGCCATTACGTCAGCGCAGACGTCGGCCATCTTGGTGACGGCAAACTTGAAGACGTATTTGCCTTCTTGGTAGACGTAGTGCTCGCGGTTGGTGACGGTCTCGATGCTCGCGGGCTTGAGGCTGCCGCCTGCAACCATGTGCAAGTGCTTCACGCCGTTGCCGTCGCTGTGTAGCGAGGCGTCCATGATGCCAAGGCCCTCTTCATTGGGCTCGAGCAGCAGCGCGCCGGCGCCGTCGCCAAAGAGCACGCAGGTGTTGCGGTCCGTGTAGTCGATGATACTCGACATTTTGTCAGCACCGACGACGACCACTTTTTTGTGGGTGCCCGTCTCGATGAATTTCGATCCGACCACCAAGCTGTAGAGCAGACCCGAGCAGGCAGCCTCCACGTCAAAACCCCAAGCCTTGGTGGCGCCGATGGCGGCACAGATGATGTTGGCGGTGGCGGGGAATGTGCGGTCTGGAGTCACCGTGGCGCAGATGAGCATATCGATCTCGTCGGCTTTGATGCCGCGACGCTCAAGCAGCTCATTCACAGCAGCGATGGCCATGTCTGAGGTCGCGCCATTTTTCATGATGCGTCGCTCGGTGATGCCCGTGCGTTCTTGAATCCATGCATCATTGGTATCGACCAGCTTCTCCAATTCAGCATTGGTGAGAATGTACTCTGGGAGATAGTGGCCGATGGCCGTGATAGCTGCTCTTTTCATACAATGGAAGGATTCTCGGAATTGAATGATTGAAATGCGGCTTCGATTTTGGTAACCAATTGGCTCTCGGCCGCCACGACGGCGCTGTCGATCATGCTAGCGACCGCCTTGGCGGTGCTGATGCCATGCCCGATGATCGAGATGCCTTTGACCCCAAGCACGGGCACGCCGCCGTAATTTTCAAAATTGAAGGTCTCGATGAAGTCGTCGCCCATGAACCGGCTCTTGAGCAGTTCATACATGGACTCTCCAAACTTGAGCACGACATTGCCCGTGAAGCCATCGCAGACATAGGCGTCTGCGTGTCCACGGTAGATGTCACGGCCCTCGACGTTGCCGATGAATTGGAATTTGTCGGTGGCTTTCATGAGGGAATAGGCAGCTTTGACGGCCTCGGGGCCTTTGCCCTCTTCTTCCCCCACGTTCATGAGACCGATGCGCGGATGTTCGATCTTGTGCACACTCTCCAAAAACACTTTGGCGAGGATGCCAAACTGAAAAAGGACCTCGGGCTTGCAATCGACATTGGCACCGACGTCACAAAGCAGCGCTTTTTTGCCTGCTCCAATTTCGATCATGACCCCGATGGTGGGGCGCATGACGCCTGCAATCTTGCCCAATCCCATGACCGAGGCCACGAGCATGGCGCCCGTATTGCCTGCGCTCACAAAGCCGTCGAGCAATTGCTGCTTGACCATGCCGATGCCGACATTGATCGTGGAGCGAGGCTTGGAGGCGACTCCTTTGGTTGGTGACTCATCCATGCCGATCACTTGGTCGGCATGTACAATAGAAAAGGCCTCGGGATCTACACCCCTGGCCTTTAATTCCATTTGGATGAGCGCCTCATCACCGATCAGGACAATCTCAGCCCTCACC
>JANPHP010000462.1:0-4426 GCA_031424495.1 Bacteroidota bacterium
ACCAAGGTGATTGCGCGACTCAAAATCACGCGATCGCCAGCATGGAGGCCTTGCAAATAGGCTTGAGGGGTGAGTCTAGGCGCCATCTTGGATCAGGCCTTCAGATTTTCAAGCAAACGATGCAATATCTTCTGAGCGGCCAGCGGAATCACCGTTCCCGGCCCAAAAATCTCGGCAACGCCTGCATCGTAGAGAAATTCATAGTCTTGGCTTGGGATCACTCCGCCGGCGACGACCATGATGTCTCCCCTACCCAAGGCCGTCAATTCGGCGATCAGTTCAGGGACGAGCGTCTTGTGCCCGCCAGCGAGGCTGGAAATGCCGACGATATGCACATCGTTCTCGATAGCTTGCATGGCTGCCTCGCCCGGCGTCTGAAACAAGGGCCCGATGTCGACATCAAAGCCGAGGTCGGCAAAACTCGTCGCGATCACCTTGGCGCCACGGTCGTGGCCGTCTTGGCCCATCTTGGCGATCATGATGCGCGGCCTGCGGCCCTCGGCGGCGGCAAAGTCGTCGGCGAGTTGGTGGGCTATCTTGAAATTGTCGGTATCCATGGCCTCCTTTGCGTAAACGCCAGAAAATGAACGAATCACAGCTTTGTAGCGGCCAAAAACCGTTTCCATTGCCATTGAAATCTCTCCAAGCGTGGCGCGTGCGCGCGCTGCGACCACAGCCAATTCTAAAAGGTTGCCTTCGCCAGATTCGGCGCAGGCGGTAATCGCTGCCAAAGCCTCTGCAACTGCCTGCGGATTGCGAGCCGCCTTGGTGGCCTCGATGCGTTCGATTTGGCCGAGGCGCACGACGCTATTGTCGATCGCTAGGATCTCGATATTGGTCGGGGCGCTCGTTTGGTAGGCATTCACCCCCACAATCACGTCCCTGCCGATGTCGATGCGGGCCTGCTTGCGGGCTGCGGCCTCCTCGATGCGCACTTTGGGCAGGCCGGTGGCGATGGCATTGGCCATACCGCCCATGCCTTCGACCTCCTCGATGAGGGCCCAGGCTTTGTGCATGATCTCGTGCGTAAGCCGCTCGACATAGTAGGAGCCGCCCCAAGGATCGACGACTTGCGTGATACCTGTCTCTTCTTGGATGTAAATCTGCGTGTTGCGGGCGATGCGGGCCGAGAAATCGGTCGGCAAGGCGATGGCCTCGTCGAGCGCATTGGTATGGAGGCTTTGGGTGCCGCCAAATGCTGCTGCCATGGCCTCGATGCAAGTTCGGGCCACATTATTATAAGGGTCTTGCTCCGTGAGGCTCCATCCGCTCGTCTGGCAGTGGGTGCGCAAGGACATGGACTTTGGATTCTTGGGATTGAATTGTTTTACAATCTTCGCCCACAGCAGCCTTGCAGCCCGCATTTTGGCGATTTCCATGTAAAAATTCATTCCCACAGCCCAAAAGAAGCTGAGCCTAGGTGCAAAGTCGTCGATGTCCAGCCCTGCCTCGATGCCTTTGCGCAGGTATTCCAGGCCGTCGGCGAGGGTGTAGGCGAGCTCGATGTCGCAAGTCGCGCCCGCCTCCTGCATGTGGTAACCCGAAATCGAGATCGAGTTGAACTTGGGCATCTTGGTACTCGCATACCGAAAGATGTCGCCGATGATGCGCATCGACGGTGCTGGCGGATATATATATGTGTTGCGCACCATGAACTCCTTGAGGATGTCATTTTGGATGGTGCCATTCAGTTTCTCAGGCGCCACGCCCTGCTCTTCGGCCGCCACAATGTAAAAGGCCATGATGGGCAATACCGCGCCGTTCATGGTCATGGAAACCGACATTTCGCCGAGGGGGATGCCGTCGAAGAGCATTTTCATGTCCTCGACCGTGTCGATCGCGACGCCAGCCATGCCCACGTCGCCCGTCACGCGGGGGTGGTCGCTGTCGTAGCCACGGTGGGTGGCCAAGTCAAAGGCGACCGAGAGGCCCTTTTGACCAGCGGCGAGGTTGCGGCGGTAAAATGCATTGGAAGCGGCAGCTGTCGAGAAGCCTGCATATTGGCGGATGGTCCAGGGTTGCGAGGCATACATGGACGAATAGGGCCCGCGCAGGTAGGGCGCGATGCCGGCTGCGTATTGCAAATGCTCCAAGTCATGGAAATCGCCCGCAGAATAGAGCATCCATTGGCGGATGCCGTCGGCACTTTCCCAGTCGCCGTCGAGGCCGCGCTTGAATTCATCGGCATTGTACCAATCGCTAATTGTGCTTTCGTTTTTGCGCTTCCAATCGATTTTGCTGAAGTCGGGTTTCATGCTTTGGCCTCCTTTCCTTGTTGAACCTGCTCGAAGAGCCTTTGCAAAAATGCGATGCGGTCCATTCCAGCAAAAATGGGTTCGGCGATGCCATTTTCCTTGAGTTTTTCCCAGCCCTCTGGTTTGCCGGCAAGGATCAGGATCGCATGCGGCAGGGCAGCGTGGACGGCATTCAACCATTCCCCTCCCCTATCCAAGTAGTCGGCATCTGCACCACACAGCACCACTACCGAGGGTTTTAAAGTCTGGGCGGATGCGATGGCAGCTGAAATATCGCTGGGATGCAGATTTTCAGCGCAAACATATCCGCCTGAGGCCAAGACGTTGCGGGCGAATGTGGCGCGGGCCGACCGCATCACGGGATCTCCGATCGTCAGCAGCAGGGCATTTTGCACACCGGGGTGAATCGCTTTGTAGTCCTGCATTTTCAGGCGAATGGCTTCAAAATCAGAGGCCAACCTGCGGGTATCCATGCTGGGATTGGAGATGCCTAGCGTCTCGCCTAGTTTTTGGAGGCGCTTGAGAATCGCCGAATCTGTTGCAAGTTCCTGGTTTGCGAAATGCGTCTGGTGCACCGTTTCCAATTCATTGGGAAAATGATTGGTGCCGAGTATCGTTTTTGCGCCCGTGCTTACAGCCGCCATGCGTTTACGTTTGCCTTCGGCAAGCAAGGGGCCGAGCTTGTCTTGCTGTACAAATTTGTACCATCCGCCAGCAGCCTCGATATCTTGAAAGATGGCCCAAGCCTTGGCTGCCAAGGCGTCGGTAAGGTGCTCGACAAAGTAAGCTCCGCCAGCGACGTCGATCACCTTACCAAAATAGGATTCGCCCCTGAGGATCAATTGAATGTTGCGGGCTGTGCGCAGGGCATCGAGACCAGCAGATTGGTATTGACGGTCGTAGGCGGGCAGGCTCAGCATGAGGCAACCGCCGATGGCTGCCGCCATGGCCTGGGTCGTATGCCGCAGCAGATTCACGTGTGGGTCGGCGATGGTCTCGTTGGAGACGGCGGGCACCGCTTGCGCGAATCCGACTTCTCCTTGGTTTTCTATGCCCCAAGCATCCATCATGCGCTCATGCAGCACACGCAGCGCCCTGAACTTTGCGATTTCTCCAAAAAAATCGGTCGTCACCGGCAGCTGAATGCTCGTGAGTTGGAAGATGCGCTTGGGCTCCACGCCATGCTTGCTCAATCGGTCGGCGAGGTCACTCTCCATCGCCAATGCAAATGCGATTTGTTGTGCAGCATTCGCGCCTGCAGCCTCCAAGTCCTGCAATGTGAGTGTGAAAAGATAAAACTGCCGCTCAGTCGGCATTGTCGCAACGGCGGTGGCCACCTTGGGGAGCAATGCATCCAGCAAAGCCTCATCTGGCTTGCCATTGCGGCAAAATCGCAAGGGATTCAGGTCTAATCCGCCAGGATATTTTCCAGCCAATCCTGTGTCCAAAAAATCTAAAACCGCATCACCGAGCTCTAGATAGAGGTTGTGTGAACTGCTGCGAGCCCAATCCAAGATGGGCTGCAAATCTTTCCAGTCGTCGATCACAAGGCCGCCGCCTGCCTGCGCAGCCTTTTTTTCAGCAAACGCATTGCAAAACCGATCCGACAGCCGGACCCTCACTGCGTGAACGCAGTTGCTGACGTCACCAAAAGTAGCGTCATCCTTTTCATAGCCGAATATCTCTTGCACAAAAGCATCAAAATCATGCATCGAAGTGCTGCCGTAATCCTGTGCTACCGCCCATCCACCAATACCGATATGTCCAAGCGGATCTTCATTGCGTCGCAGGTCATCGAGCCCGGGAAAGCTCTTGTCTACCCCCTCGGGCAGGTCGTCGGCGGTGTAGATCGGCGCGATCGGGATGCCCGACTCATTGGTGCGCACCAATTTATCGTAGGGTTTGCCCTTCAAATCGGCAGTGACCTTGGCGAGCCATTCGTTTTTGGAGATGGGGGGAAATTCGTCGAGCAATCGATCAGCCATGCAGATTGAAATATTTGAACAAACGACCGAAATTAGCGGTTTATTCGTTGATTTGGAAATGAGTTTTGGCAGTAAAGCATGCGAGAATAGATATCATGAAGCCTGAGGTTTTGACAATAACAGCCCGAGCGGCCGACGCGATCATGCAAGTAATGCAAGGCGAGAGCGTGCCCGTGGGCTATTGCC
>JANPHP010000463.1:0-13809 GCA_031424495.1 Bacteroidota bacterium
GCATCATCGGTGCGACCGTGATGCCCCACAATTTGTATTTGCACAGCTCCCTAGTGCAGACCCGGCGCATCGACCCTAGCCCCAAAGGGCTTTGGGCAGCGATCAAATTCAACTTGATCGATTCCGTCATTGCGCTGAATCTGGCGCTATTTGTGAATGCCGCGATTCTTATTTTGGCAGCTTCCGCATTCTTTTCCAATGGCTTGTATGGCGTCGCTGAGATTCAGGACGCCCACAAGTTTTTGGAACATTTGCTCGGCAGTCGCTGGGCACCGATTTTGTTTGCGGTTGCGCTGATTGCGGCAGGGCAGAGCAGTACCATTACAGGCACTTTGGCGGGGCAAATTGTGATGGAGGGATATTTGCATTTGCGCATTCAACCCTGGCTCAGGCGCCTCATTACCCGCCTCATCGCCATCATTCCAGCATTTTTGGTCATTTATCTTATGGGCGAATCCGAGACGGGTGAATTGCTCATCTTCAGTCAGGTGATCTTGAGCCTGCAACTGGGGTTTGCCATCATTCCCCTCATCCACATGGTCTCTGACAAGCAAAAAATGGGCGAATTTGTCATCAAACCGGTGGTGAAATTGGCTGCTTGGGTGATTGCGCTCATTATTGTCACGCTCAATGTACTTTTGGTTTTGGGCAAGGTGAATGAGTGGATCATTGCTGCGGGCGACCAAGCCTACATCCTGTGGCTTACCGTTGTGCCGGTCGTAGTAGCAGCCTTTTTGCTGCTGATTTACCTCATTTTCAGGCCCCTGATTTTTGCGCACAAGCCACATCATCCGCATTCCTTGCATGGCGCATTTGCACCACTCGAGTTTGCCAATAGTTTGGCTTACAAGCGCATCGCTGTCACGCTGGACTTTGGTGACATGGACGCAAAGGCCATCCAAAGTGCGATCTCGCAGGGCGGCAAGGATGCACACTATTTGCTGATCCACGTCGTGGAGTCGGCTGCAGCCTGGATATTGCACAGCGATGTTGGCGACTCCGAGTCGGGGCAAGATTTTCTGGAATTGCAACAATATGCCGGGCAGCTCAGGGCGCAGGGTTATCAAGTTGAGATTAAGCTCGGATATGGCAATCCCAAACGTCAGATTCCCAAGCTGGTAGAGGAATTTGAGGCCGATCTGATCGTCATGGGCGCCCACGGGCATCAGTGGCTCAAAGACCTCATTTTTGGAGCGACGGTGGACAGCGTGCGGCATCGCTTGAGCATCACGATGATGGTGGTCCGGGAATGATATGTACTGTGATTGCATGTTGGCCAATTATCGACGCAATTAAAAGGGATGTTGCGACAGAATGAGCTGACTTGCAGCCGCAGATCGAATTTTGCAAAAAAATCATAAGGCCATCTGGCAATAGCGGATGTTGGGACGGTTCGCTGTCAAAGAATCGTCAGTCGCGCAATTGTGCGCTTGGTTAGTTGTGGCTAATATGCTACCTTGTAGAAAATCAGATCATTCCAATGAAACATCCACTATTGATCCTCTGTTTTTTCGGCCTGCTGTGCTTGACGATGCGTGTACAGGCGCAAAGCACAAGCGGGCAGCTCGCGCTTCACCTGCAAGGCACCAATGCTGGCATCAATAAGGCAGGTTTGCAACCTGTCGTAAATTACCGCATCAGCCCCAATGAGTCTGAGGATGAAGAAGCTATCGAGGCGATGAAGGAGGTGTGGATGGAGGAAAAATACCGCGCCCTCGCGAACGGCACACTCGGCCAACCCGTAATGCCCATGCGTGATGACGACGATGCCGCTCAGGCAGGCAAGACAGCCACGCTGTTTGTAAACCAAAGTTTTGACGGCAATTACGATACAGGTTCCTGCCCGACCGACAACACGATGGCGATTTCGGCCTCGGGTTATATTGTGTCGGCGATCAACAATACAGTAGAAGTGTATTTGGAGAATGGTACGAGCCAGGGTGTGAGCACATTGTATGATTTTTTCACCACGGGCGCAGGCAACCCGCTCTCGCCCAGCGCAAGCGTTTGTGACCCCAAGGTGATTTACGATCGTGTGGCCGATCGCTTCGTTTTCTTCGCGCAAGTTTGCGATGGCAGCCCCACCAATTCGCGCTTGTTGTTGGCATTTTCCAGCACCAACAATCCTACCCAGCCTTGGTACCTCTATTCCTTTTATGGCAATCTCCAAAATGTAGGTTATACCGGCAATGCCACCTGGTTTGATTATCCCAAAATGGCCTATACCGGCGCCGATATTTTGGTGACGGGCAATATGTACACCTCGGGCGGATCGTATGAGACGACGGCGATGTATGCATTCAATAAAAACGATGGTTATACAGGCCAATCCAGCGTAGGCAACTACGTGCGTTGGGGCCTCAGCGGATTCACTTTTGTGCCTTTACAGAATATGAGCAGCCCAATCAGCAACAGTATATGGCTGGTTTCCAAGACTGCAGGTTCGGGATCGTTGCTCAAGTTTTACAAATATGACGGCCCGCTGCCCGGCAATATCAGCACGATGCCCTATACCGAACTTACCACCGACGCCTTCACTTCACCGCCCGATGCGATCCAACCCAATTCGACCAGCGTGGCACTTGGAGATGGACGGATGATGGATGGCTATTTGAAGAATGGCATGGCGCATTTTGTATTTTCCGAAAATTATTTGGGCAATGGATCGATACGGTATTACCGCATCGACCCGGCCGCGCTCACGGGGTCTTATGCCCGCATTTTCAGCAATGCCTCGCCTGTTTTGGAGTATGGATGGCCTTGCGTCGTGGATTATGGTAGTTCCGCCACCGATCAGTCCTCGATTGTCGGTTTTCAGAGCGTAAGCAACCTCAGCAATCCAGGCTTTCGGGCAAAATATTATGACAATTCCTTCACAACCGAAACATCGATCCAAGTCGTCGCCGGGCAGGGCAGCTTTTCCCTGTGCTCCAATTCACCGCATCGTTGGGGCGACTACACGAGTGCCGTGCGCAAGCCGGGCAGCAACAGCGCCTGGGTCTTTGGCAGTTATGGCCTCAGCGATGGCACCATGGGCAATCGCATCGCAGAGATCGGCAGCTCCGGCGTGTACGCAGATTGGCCAGCACCCGTGGCCACCCTCAACCTCGTCTACCCCAATCCCGCAAGCGACCAAGTCACTTTCCAATTCCAATCCGGATTGATGCCCGACGCCAGCTATATTGTGGTGAATATGGCAGGCACCACCATCCTCAGCGGCCGCCTCGGCACCCTGCAGGCCGGTGGGAAAAGCATCACGCTGGATACCAAAGAGCTGCCAGCCGGCATGTACAATATGCGGATTGTGGCGCGGCAGGTGGTGGTGACGCATGGGTTTGGGGTTGTGCGGTGAGGTTTTTGGGGGAAATAGAGTCATGCCAAGCATCTTCATGCCGAACGAGTCAAAGACGTAGCGGAGGCATCTTCAGTGCAGATACACTTGCAACACTGCGGCTGGCTTGTCCGTTTGCATGCGTTTATTCAGTATTTGAACGCTGCTGATTATCGAAGCAAAGACGAATCCGTTATTGGTGCCCAACAGGAAGGCAAAACGCAATTCCCCATCGACCGATTCTCAAAAAAGTGGTTGCTAATTCAATGTGTGTTTATTTTCCCGACCGCACCAATTCCTCCAAACCCACACCCAATTCCCGTGTGATGAGCACAGGAACACTGATTGAGGTCGCCTTGCGGGCTTTCTCGATGTTCACGATTGTTTTTTGATCGACCCGACTGCAACCCTCACCCCATCTCAGCCGCCACCTGCTCCACAAACTCCACCGTCACATCAAACAGCTCAGCAATATCCGCCACCGACAATTTACCGATGCGCAACGCATTCTTAATCCCTGCCAGCTTTTCCTCCTCCTTGCCCAGCTCCTTCATCACCGCCGCAGCACTCTTGCGTGCCTGCTGATTTTTGGCTTCGTACCGATCGCGCGGATCGAGGTTATCGACTTCGGCGAGTTCGGCTGCAAGGCGGATGGCAGGATTTTCTAGGTTGATGTCGGGATCTTCAGGATGGTGGATGCTTTGGTGGATGAGCACCATCCAATCCAAAATCTGTGGCGGGGTGTCGATGCCCATGTAATTGGGATTCAAAAAGAGCAGCTTGTGCCCATACATCTGCCTCACCTCGCCATTGAGCGTCTGCGGATTGAGTGTGGTGAGCAAGACGTCGTCTTGTATGGGTTTGCCGCTCTTCTCGCTGATCTTGTAAGGCGCTGTGATCAAGACGATGGTATAGACCTCGCGTGCAAAGGCATATTCCTCACCGCTGCCTTGTTGATCGATGACATTTGCCAGAAAATAATGCAGGAAACGGTCGTGGTTGTAGTCATAATCCACCTTTTGGATCTCAACGATCACGCGGTGGTCCTTGCTCTCGGCAAAGAGGTCCATCTTGAAACGGATATGCGCCGTCTTGCGGTTGAGCTCACGCTCGGTCTCGACATGGTCGATCTCGATGTCGATGCCCAGCACATCCTTGACAAATGCCGTGAAGACCTCCACATTCGTGAAGACCTTTTTGAAAATGACCTCGTTGTCTAAGTTGCCGAGTAGCATGGTGAATCAAGCGCTAATGTGGCAAAGGTAAGGATTTTCTAGGCTTCATGCAGAATGCCAATGGATCACATTTCCCAGATCCCCCCTCAAACATGCACCGCCCCACCGGCCTTGCGCTTCACAAATTGACCATAACCCTTGGCGATTTTGACTTCGCCGCCTTCGATGGCGACTTGGCCACGTAGGAGCACAGTCTCGGTCTTGCCCACGACTTGCCAGCCTTCATAGCCTGAATAATCGACATTCATATGGTGGGTGGCCACGCCGAGAGTATGCGCTTTGTTGGGATCGAAGATCACAATATCCGCATCCGATCCCGGGGCGATGGTGCCCTTTTTGGGAAACATGCCAAAGGTTTTTGCGGCATTGGTGGAGGTGACCTCGACGTATTTATTCATCGATATTTTGCCGGTGCGCACGCCCTCGGAATACAACAATTCCATGCGGTGCTCGATGGCTGGGTGGCCGTTGGGGATTTTGCTGAAGTCGTTGAGGCCCATTTTCTTTTGCTCCCACATGAATGGGCAATGGTCGGTGCCCACGACCTGTACCAGCCCCTGATTGATGCCCGCCCACAGGTGGGCTTGGTCCTTCTTTTGGCGCAGCGGCGGACTCATGACCCATTTCGCGCCGTTGAATCCGTCTTCATACAGCGAGGCGTCGAGGATCAAATATTGTATGCAAGTTTCCACATGCACGTGTTGCTTGCGGCGCGTGGCATTGCGCACGGCGTTGAGCGCGCCCTCGCAAGTCATGTGCACAATATAACCGGGGCAGCCTGTATAGTCTGCCATATCCGCAAAGCGTGCACTCGCCTCGGCCTCGGTGACCTCGGGCTGACTCAGGTAGTGAAACAGCGGGCTCAATTTGCCCTCGCTCTTGTGCTTGGCGATGAGGTGGTCGATCATGTCGCCGTTGGTGGCATGCACGGTCACGAGTCCGCCATTCGCTTTCACGACGCGCATGAGGCCTACCATCTGTCCATCGTCGATCATGAGCGCGCCTTTGTAAGCCATGAAGGTCTTGAAACTGGTAATGCCTTCCTGGGCGATCATCTCGGGCACCTCGGCTGCGGTGCGGTCATTGAAGTCGGTGACCGCCATATGAAAGCTGTAATCGCCATAAGCGTTGCCATTGGCGCGGCCCTGCCACTCGGTGAGTGCGCTGCGCAGCGACTTCCCTTGGGTCTGCAAGACAAAATCGATGACCATGGTCGTGCCGCCGTGCAAGGCTGCACGGGTGCCGGTCTCGTAATTGTCGCTGCTATAGGTGCCCATGAAGGGCATGTCGAGGTGCACGTGGGGGTCGATGCCGCCCGGAAAAACGAGTTTGCCCGTCGCATCGATCACACGATCGGCTGTATAGGGCAGGTTTTGGCCGACGGCGATTACGATTTCGCCTTCGATATAGACATCACCGATGAAGTTGTCGGTGGCCGTGACGATGTTTCCGTTGCGGATCAGGGTTTTCATAAAGCGCGGAAATTAATAGAATGCGAGCCCAAAAGTGGAGTAACATTAGCGGAGGTGAATTTGTGAAATGTAAATGAAGGATGCAAGCCCTGGCGCAACCCTTGGCTTTTGCCAACGGTCTCTTGGGAATACATTGATTCATCATGAAAAATTACGGATCTAAATTCTTCCTCCTATCGTTGCTCGGCCTTGTCGTTTGGAGCTGCGAACAAAACGAAACCATCCTTGCTGATCCTCCCGCCCCCAAAGGCAAGGACTTTTCGGCACGGTACATCATTCCGCTCACGACAGGTCGCCCAAATGGTGAAAATACAATCGTCGATGCCCAAAATGCTGAGCTGACCAATGTTGCGGAACTCAAGCCTGTACTAGCAGAGGTCGTCGCCGCTGCCAAGGCAGGCAAGATCCCGACCTATCCCAAATCGGATGAAACGGATCCCAAAAACGACCCCAAGACGTTTTTTTCGCGGCAATGGGATATGATGACAAGTTCGGGAATGTCGCTTAACGACGAGGAGATCCTTGTGAGCCTAGAGTTGGAGTATGATGGACAGGCTTTTGACGGCTATAGTAAAATGATGCCCAAATACATGGACCTGACCTATGTCGATCAGAATAATCTTTTACCCGATTACAACATTGCACGCGTGTACATGAAAGACCTTCAGGGATTTAAGGTCACGAAAGGATTGTCCAAAATTGCGCTTCCCGCATATTTGCAAGGCCGCAATTTTGAACACTATGTGATCAGGGTCTATACGCCTCAAGACACTTTTGGAATCCGTTCCCACGCCGATGCGCGTACGGTCCAGCAAAATCTGGAACAAGGCATCATCACCAATATCCATCCACCGCGTTGAGCGAGGCATTGCCTAGATTCAAAAGCTGAATCCGATGGTCCTTTGGACCAAGGGCTTCAGCTTTTGAAATTCCATAGTTCGGTCAAAATATTCCCTGAATCATGCGCATCCAGTTGTTATGTTTGCGCCATGCACAAAATTGTCATCCCCAAGCCCGGCGGCTACGACCGCCTCGTCTACCAAGAATTTCCAGATGTGCAGCCGCAGCCCGGCGAGGTGTGTATCGCTGTGCAAGCGAGCGGCGTGAACTATGCCGATTGCGCGGTGCGCTGGGGCTTGTATGAAAGCGCGAAGCGGTTTGTGGGCTATCCGATCACGCCTGGATTTGAGGTGGCGGGCACCGTGGCAGCCCTCGGCGACGGTGTGGAGGGCTTTGAAATCGGAGATGAAGTTTTTGCTGTGAGCTTTTTTGGCGGATATGCCACGCGGGTCTGCGTGCCAGCACATCAAGTGAGGCGCCTGCCGGCAGGCTGGCGCATGGATCAGGCTGCAGGATTTCCGGCGGTGTTTTTCACGGCCTACCATGCCTTGTACCAGCAGATGCGGCTCAAGCCGGGCATGAAGATCTTGGTGCACAGCGCCGCAGGCGGGGTCGGCACGGCTTTGCTGCAGTTGGGCAAGATCGCGGGCTGCGAGATGACGGGCGTGGTGGGCAGCAGTCACAAGGTGGCGACCGCCCGCGCAAGCGGAGCCGACCACGTGATCGACAAGAGCACCCAAGACCTCTGGAAAGAGGCCGAACAAATCGCGCCCGAGGGCTTCGACGTGGTGCTCGACGCCAATGGATATGCGACTTTGAAGGAAAGCTGGAACCACGTGCGGCCCACCGGCAAGCTCGTCATCTACGGCTTTCACACGATGCTGCCCAAGTCAGGCGGTCGCCTCAATTGGCCCAAACTCATCTGGGGCTGGCTCAAGACGATGCGTTTCAACCCCATCGACCTGCCCAATCAAAACAAGAGTATCGTGAGTTTTAACCTGTCATTTCTCTTCAATCGCAAAGACCTGCTGGAAGAGGGCATGACCGATATGCTGCGATGGATCGCCGAGGGCAAGATACAGCCGCCGGTGACAAGATGTTTTCCGCTGGCGCAAGCCGCCGAGGCCCACAAAGCCATCGAGTCAGGACAGAGTGTGGGGAAGCTTATACTTGAGGCGGAGCAGAATTTAGAGCAGAATTTACAGAATTTTCCGAACCAGTAGGAGTGTTGAATTCTGGGTGGTTAGGTGTTGTTACGCTTGTTGTTACAGGTGAAGTTGAAGTGTTTCGGTTGATGTCGGCAGTTTGTCTGGACGGAGGTATTTGGTCGTGAATTTTTTGGGTTGATGGCTTAAATGGTTGCAGCGCAATTGCATGGAATGAAAATTTCCAGAAAAGTAGTGCGCGGCACTACCTTTCTGGAAATCCATTCAACAAGACCTGAAAGCCCAGAATTCAACACAATGCTAGATTCTGTGAATTCTGAAAATCCTGATCAGAATTCAACACAATGCTAGATTCTGCGAATTCTGAAAATTCTGCTCAATTCTGCTTACCGTTTCTTGTTTTCAGCCTTTTTGGCTTCTTTGGCGGCTTTTTTCTCTTTTTCGTCTTTGGCTGGAGCCTTTTTGGTCTCCTTTTGCGCACTTTTTTCCTTTGCCATATTCTATTCGAGGATTAAATTAAAGGTTAACAGGAAAGTTAGAGGCTTTTTTCCAATTATGGAAATGTAGAAATGTAACTTGCAGTTGCTGGATGGGATCATTCCGTGCAAGTGCTTGACGGTTAAATAGATGCAAATATGAGCTTTTGGGAAATGTATTTGATCGGCGGGGTGGTCATCTGGGCGATGGTGACTTTGCTCTGGCTGCTGAGCGTGCGCCTGCGCAATGTGAGTATCGTGGACATTTTCTGGGGTTTGGGTTTCGTGCTGGTGAATGCCGTGTATTTTACGCTCGGGTCTGGCGACCGGCACCGCCAATGGTTGCTGCTCGTGCTGGCGAGCCTCTGGGGCCTGCGCCTCGCTGGTTACCTCGCCTGGCGCAACATCGGCAAGCCCGAGGACTTTCGATACCAAAAATTCCGGCAAGACTATGGCGCGGAGCGCTATTGGTGGGTGAGCTATTTTCAGGTTTTTCTATTGCAAGGCGTCCTTATGTGGCTCATCTCGGCCCCACTGGCGGCGGCGATGTACTGCGTTCCCATTGAAGCTGTGGACGGCGGAATTGGTTTTTGGGGAGCTTTGAAGCTCGCAGAGATCAAGGATTCCTATGGTTTGCACTGGCTGGATTATGCGGGGATCGTGCTCTGGGGCATCGGCTTTTTCTTTGAATCGGTGGGGGATGCGCAGTTGGCGGCTTTCAAGGCAAAGCCCGAAAACAAAGGTCAAGTCATGGACCGTGGCCTTTGGCGGTACACACGCCACCCCAACTACTTTGGTGACACAGCCGTCTGGTGGGGCTTTGGACTGATAGCAGTGTCGGCGGGCGGTTATTGGGCTTTTTTGGGCACGCTGCTTATGACGGGCCTCATCATCAAGGTTTCAGGCGTGGCGCTTCTGGAAAAGAGCCTCAAGACCCAAAAACCCCAATATGCCGAGTACATCCGCAAGACGAGCGCATTCATCCCCTGGTTTCCCCGCAAATAAGCCATCAAGTGGTTCTTTGATGAGCCGGAGGGGAGCCCAAGAGGGCGACCCTCAAAATTATCTTGGCGCCAAAGCAAGTTTTTTTTCAAGGTGACGATGGTATTCATTGCCAAGATATTAGAATTTTGCGTTGCTGCCATCCTCACTGCATCATACCCTTTTCTGAGCCCGAATGTACCAAACAAATCAGATCGACCTTGGTTGCTAATTCCTGCGAAAGCCGTAAACTTACACGGCATTTAGCCAAAGCACTTATAAAGTTAGAGAATGGAAACATCGAATGTCACGGCGCCCATCGCGCATGCCGCCGACGCCGTGAGCAAACATCAGAGCCTATTGTCGCACCCGATGGTCATCGTGATCTTTGGTGTGGTCGTATTGGCGATGCTATTGCTCGATTTGGGAGTCTTCAACAAAAAAAGCCATGTCGTCACTAGCCGCGAGGCTGGGATTTGGACGATTGTTTGGATCAGTCTCTCCATGATCTTCAGTGGCGTATTATATTGGCTGGCCGATGCACAGACGTTTACTGAGTTTCAAACGGCCTACTGGATTGAAAAGGCGCTCTCGGTCGACAACTTGTTTGTCTTCATCTTGGTCTTTGGCTACTTCAACGTGGCACGCGAAAATCACCACAAGGTGCTCTTCTGGGGCATTATCGGGGCAATCGTTTTGCGGGCGGTGTTCATCTTCTCAGGCGTCAAGCTCATCAACCTGACCTACCTGCCCGATTTCTGGATTTTCAGTGGCGATGGGCACAACCTCAACGTGTTGATGCTGCTCTTTGGCCTATTCTTGATTTATGCTGGTATCAAAAGTGCATTCTCGGATGATGATGACGAGGAAAAAGACTTCAGCAAAAGCCCTGGCGCCCGCTTTGTACACAAGTTGTTCAAGGTAAGCAAGGAGTTCAATGGCGACAAGTTCTTCACCATCGAAAACGGCATCAAACTCGCCACCCCGCTGCTGGTGGTGGTCGGTGTCATCGAATTCACTGACTTGCTATTCGCCGTCGACTCTATCCCTGCCATTTTTGCAGTTTCAGACGATCCGGTCGTGCTCTACATGTCCAATATCTTTGCGATTCTGGGCTTGCGGGCGATGTATTTCCTCTTGAGCAACCTCATTCACATGTTCAGCAAGCTCAAGTATGGCTTGGCAATCATCCTGTCCTTCATCGGTGTGAAGATGGTGATTGCACCGATTCCCGGTCTGCACATTGAGAGCTGGGTCTCGCTGGTCATCGTGGTGGGCGTCTTGATCCTGTCGATCGTGATCTCGCTGATTTTTCCAGACAAGGAAGAAGCCGAAGAGGCCGCATAAAGATTTTGCTTTCAAGCAATATCGGGCAGCACTTGAGATTTCAGGTGCTGCCCGATGTTTTTGATGGGTGCAGGCGCACAGGTCGGTCGCATAGATGTAAACGACCTTCTAAATTTCCTATCTTCGCGGCGCTGTGAATGTAAACATGGAACTCACACTTCAACCAACTTCTCGTTGGCAGTGGCTGCGCACGCCGCAGCCTTGGATCACGCTCACGCTGGGCTTGGGGTTCTATTTTTTGGTGTTATTTTTTGAAGGAAAACCGATTCCTTCATGGCCCTATCAACCCATGATGGGGCAGACAGCCTTCCTGCTCGTCTGTCTGGGCATGATGGGTGCGATGTGGTATTTCCATCAAAAATCTTGGATTTTCTGGCTGATGACCAATCTGTTTGCCTTTGGCTTTGCTGCGGCGACCATGCTGGTATGGCAGGCCCTAGAGACAGGACCTGGCGGCATCGGCAGCGATGCTTGGTTCAATACGGCTATCGTTGTGAAGCAACGGGCAGGAATGGGAAATGGCGACTTCGCGTACAAGGGACTGCATGCCTTTTATCCGTCGCTTTATCAATTAGTGGTCGGTAAGCTTGCTGCGCTCACGCATACGCCTGGGCTCAAAGCCATGAAATATGGCTTCTATTGGGCTGCATTTTTGTTGCCGCTGGTGAGTTATGGCTTGTGGCGCAAGCTGTTGCCTGCGTTGCCCGCTTTTTTGATGATGGTCTTGTCGATGACCATCGCCCGTGAAAACTTGTCTTTCAAGACTTTTGAGGTCATCAGCGTGATCATTTTCCTTCCTTGGGCGCTTTATTACGTCGTCGGGCTGCGCTTGCGCGAAGCCGAAGGCGAAGCGAGTTGGTCCGTGGGAGTGCTGGAGCGCAAGGAATGGATAGCCGGCGGCCTGATCGCAGGCTTGAGCTTCATGACCTTCTACTATTATTTTTTCCTGCTCATCCTTTGGTTGCCTTTGCAGGTGGTCATCGCCTCGCGCAGCGAGGGATTGGCTAACATTTGGGCCAAGTTTCGGCCGATGCTGCTGATGTTTTTGGTCATGATGGCGCTGTCTGCTGTTTATTGGGCGCCTTTGCTGGGCGACATGATGCGGTACGGCATGCATTCCTATCAAAATCGGTGGTTTCAGCCCCACATGTTGGAAATGCCATTTGACATCATGAACAACTGGCGCGGCATGTTGGGCTTGGTAGGTCTGCTCGCACTCGCGCCACGCAACGCGCTGGCTAGAAGTGTGCTCGTGATGATGGTCGCCGTGACGGCATACGTCCTGCTTGGGCATTTGGGCCTCTACAACAACTTCCCTTTGCTGCATGTGCGCATGCTCGTGCTCGATGAATACCTGCTCAGCATCGGTATGATCATGGGCGTTTTGAAATTGCTTTCATTGGTACCTGATTTCGTGCAGAAAAACTGGGACAAAGCCTTTGCCGTAACGGTCGCCACCGTGTTTGCGATGAGCATCGCGATGGTCTACAATTATGAAAGCAACAATGACCTGACCAATAGCGCCAAGAGTTACAAGCAACCGCAGCTGCTCGGCCTTGCCGAATTCACGCCGGTGAGCAGGGGCAAGGTCTTCTTGACCAACCGTTTGGAGCTGGCCGCATTGCGTCCGCTGTACCTATTCATCTGCCCGAATGCGCACTACACACACCCGGCGTCGCGCTACCGCGAGCGGCTGAAGCTGCTCACGCTCTTGCAACACAGCAAAGACAGCGACTTCATTGCCTGGATGTTACAACACAACAGGTATGACCGCGTGGACATGATCATCCTTGATGATAACCGGATGGAGCTATTTGACGACAACTTTCCCGACTGGCCCAACCATCTCAAGATCCCAATCGAATTTGACAGCACAGCCTTCAAAGGGCGCTTTTTCTCACAGCATCCCCAATTTGGCGAACTCAAAGTCGCCGAGGAAGTGCCCGTCGAGCTTTGGAAAGGCTTTAACCAAGGTCAAATGCGTTTTGCGGCCCTGTTTTCAGACATTCCCGAGTTGCGGTCTCGCATTCCAGGAGCAGAGATGAAGTTGCTGGATGATGAAGTGCGCATCCAAACCAAAGACTACACCGCCTGGCAGCGCGCCTTCTGGGCCCGGTGGATGGGCGGCTGGTAGGAGTGGGATTTTTTGTATTTTTGGGGGAATGGTGGATGTGGAAGTCACCGAAGAAAGAATTGTCAGATGCGCATATTTTCAATAGAGCTGGAAAATTTCAGGATGTTTGAGCACAAGCGGGTCGAGTTTCCCGCGATGTTCACTGTGCTGATCGGGGAGAATGGGAGCGGGAAGAGCTCGGTATTAGAGGCGGTGGCCAGTTTTTTGCAAATGGGTTTGATCGATAATTTTACGGGGAAATTAGGTTCGACAACAAAACTGGGGGACCCCCGAAAGCCATCAATTGCAATGAGCAGGTATTTTCTGGATGAGTTTGACAACAAGGTTCGATTTCCCAGTTCAAAAATTGTTAGCGATTGTCAAATGTCAGGGTATTCCACAGAATCGGTTGCCTTTTACTTTTCCAAGAACGATGCTCAGGGTTCTACTACTTGGCAAAGTAGGGCTAGCGTTTTGGAGGGTAATCCGATTTTTTTCGGCGCAACGCAAATGGATAGTTTCTCTGCCAATGCCGTAAAAATGCTACTCGCCAATGAACATCCTACCCTGCCAGTGCTGGAGTTTTTTGATACCAATTCCAGGTCTCGGCCGATTGAAGGCAAGACCGAATTTTTGGCAAATGCAACAAGGCTTGAAAATGGATACATTGGGGCCTTGGCGGGCGGTGATACAAGTCGAGAATTTTTCCTCTCTTGGATCAAAACATTTGAAGCCGATGCAACTCAGCCCAGCAGCAAAGAATATGTCAAGGAACACCTCGATTGTGTAAAAGCAGCGATCAGTTCTGTGATTCCAGAATGGCAAAATATAGGTTTCAATTTTGCAGC
>JANPHP010000464.1:0-3970 GCA_031424495.1 Bacteroidota bacterium
GCAGCGCAGGTGAATGCGATTGGATGCCGGATTGGGAAAAGCCTCAATCCAAGCAGCCGACGCCGTCTCACTAGGATTCACCGCCAAACTCGGCCCGCAATTGGGAAAGGGGCAGCCGACACTGTCGACTTTGAGGATCCAAGTGTCTTCATAATTGGAGGTACCTGCAGTGTCCCATGAACTGCCTGTGAGCAGGAAACCGCCATCGTGCGCGAGGGCGCAAGACTTCATAGGACTTTCCAAAGGCTGCGACCAGTAATAAAAACGGAGCCAACTCAGGTTTCTACCTGGATCAAACTTCAGGATGAAAGACCGATGGGAAATGGAGGGATTGACATAGGTGCCAGTCGGCCCTGCTAGCACCACCGATCCATCGCCCATTTCAATGATGTTTCTTGGATATTGGTATTGTGGCAATTCCAAAGTGTATTCGCCTATCAATTGCATCGATGCATTCCACCACATGCAATGCATATCATAAGTCCCGGTATTGTCAGGCGCAGCATCGATCACAAAATAACCACCATCAGACAGCTGTTTTGCCATCGCGAAATTTTGATAGTTGGGATTCACATTGCTGAATGCAGAATCCCAAACCACGATGCCCTGCTGATTCACCCGCATGAGATAACTTTCAATGCTAGGAGACGATCCCGCAAACAAAAAATCACCACTCGCCAGTTGATTGAAGGTGTAGAAATGCATCGGTACAGGCGAGAGCAATCGACGCCATTGCTTCACCCCGCTGATATCAAACTTCGACATGAAAAACCTCCCCAGATGATCATATCCAATCAAGCAATAGCCACTATCAATTGCCTGCTCAAGGGCCAACAATTGCACTCCTTGCCCAGCTATCATCGATCCCGAGTCGAGCGCCATCCATGTCGAGTCGAGGAGGGAATCGACCTTGAGTAAAAAGGTTCCAAAGTAGGTAGAGGAGTAGTCTGGCGTCCATCGCTGCCAAATTCCAGCTACCGCATAGCCCCCCTCTTTTGAAGGTATAAACATGTGGTTATTTTGCCCCACATACCGCTGAAAGGGTGCACCGTAGGTAATTTTGGATAGAATATTGCCCCGCTCGTCGATCACATCAAAAAAAGGATAGGCAAACAGGTAAGGGATCGGCGCCCCATCAACAGTGTCCTCAGTCGTGCCAGCGATCACATAAGTGCTGTCTGAAAAGGACAATACCTCAGCGCCCCAGTCGGCAACACCAAAGCCCTCATGGTCATCCAAGACATTGAAGTAAGGCAAAGAACCCTGGGCCCATCCTTGCAAGGACAGGATCATCAAAGCGAGGATGAGCCCGAGGTTTTTCATGTTTTGCAGGGTGGAACGTGTTTTTCTTGTGTGTATGCCTTGGTTTTGAGGTAGGTTAATTTCAGCCGTGCCCAATCGAGCTTGAACTGTCTAGCCTGAGTCGAAGATAGGGAATATTTGTGGAGTTTCTGTGTACCCGACAATTAGCTGAAGACGTCCGAATCTGCAAAAGAGTCCCGCCTCCCAGACAAAACCCTCGGATTGCGACCAACGTACAATCCCTCCAAACCAATTCACGGCCCCAAATCGATGGCCTTTCAAACGCTCATACATCTCACAACTTCCCTATGAAACCCAATTACATCGTGCCTGCCTCGATGATAGGCTACTTTGTCCTGTCGATACTCTTGTGCCAATTCAACATCTGGGTCTTTTCTGCCAATCTCTTTTTTGCCGGTTGCTCGATCGCTTTGCAGGGACTCTTTTTGTTTGAAGGCAGGTGGACCACGCGCGCATCGGGCGAGCGGGACCGCAATTTTGGGGCGATGATGGTCACTTGCCTATTCGTTTTTGCTATCGGGCAATACATTTCAGAGATGATCCTGAACCGCATCCATACCACTTTGGTTGCCGAAAGTCGAGAAAATCTGGCGATCGCGATTGGTGTCGCGACCGCCGTGGTGATCCTGTTGTTGGATTTTCTTTGGATCAAACGGCAGCATTCACTGCTCAGGCGCGGGATTCTGCTCTTGTTGATCACACTCGCCCTGATCTCGCTTTGGGTGGTCGATAGCGTCTCCTTGGTGAACGGCTCAGTGGCAGAGCGCTCATTCCTCTTCTCTCAATCAGCAACCGATGCGCTTTCGCAAATGAAACTCAACTTCAGGGTCATCTTTCCAATGCTGTGGCCCATCGCGCCAGGCCTCGCCCTGCTCAGAAAAGCTGCCGATGGCCCAGAGCCTGAGGCGCCGCCAGTGGATCCATTTCTAGATCCCAATGAACCGGCCAAACCGCGCGTCGCCCCCAAACACGCCTTGCCACAGCAAGATCAGGCGGCGATGCGGAAACCGAGGCCGAAATGATACCAAGGTTGTAGATCGCAACCCAACTCGATTTTGCAGGGCAAATTCACACACCTCAGAATTGGTTTCTGAATGTACAACCCTTAATTTCAAGCAGGATTATGGCCGTTTTTCCACCAATGCAGATCCATGACTGAGCACGCAGCGCAATCTGGGAAACCCAAATATTTCATGCCGGCCTCACTGATCGGCTACGCCGTATTGGTGGTCGCATTTTCACATGGCAGTGTTTGGATCGGCTTTGTCAACCTTTGTTTTGCTGGCGTTTCGATCGTTTTCCACGGGCTATTTTTAGGCGAAGGCAGTTGGGCCACCAAAAAAACTGGGGATGTCGATGTGCATGTTGGTTCGATTTTGGTGGCATGCTTGTTCATGGTGGGCTTGACATATTCCTTGCCGGGGATCTTCATCGACGCCAATCGCCTGTATGTAGAATCGGAAATCCGTTCCAAAATCTCATTCGGGATAGCGATGACAGCAGCCGCACTTATGTTCGCTTTTGACTATTATGTTGTGAGGCGGCAGAATTCCTTGCGCCGCAGGTTGGTTTTGCTGCTTTGTATCACACTCGCCATCCTGTTGATCTGGATCGTAGCTGCTGCCTGCCAACTAGCGGGTGCGACGGTTTCCCCATCCATCATTTGGGATACAAGACTTGCGACCAAAAGCGAAATTATCCAGTACCATGCGGCCCTGATATTTCCCTTGGTATGGCCCATCGTGCCTGCAATCGTGCTCTTGCTGAAGTTGGCGCGCGGTCCTGAGCCTGAGACACAGCCCCAAGCGCAGCATGATCCAAACGGGAATGTCAAGCCACCTGAAGATGTGCCTCCTCCACGAATAGACTGAAGGTCAAGGAAGACCAAAAAAATTGCGGATCGTGGCATGAGGCAAGGTTTTCAGAATCTCCCTAGCCTACATTTCCCTACCCTATCCAAAACAAAAAGCCCCGGTCACATGTTGCTACATTGATTTTCCCTACCTTTGCGTCGGAAAGAATTCAAGCGTGGCGACTGCGACAAAAACTGAAAATGCAACCAAGGGCTCTGCCTTTGAATGGCCACTGATCAAGCGGCTGTTTTCCTATACGCGCCCCTACCGGGGCCGTTTTGTGCTGGTTTTGGCGCTCACGCTCGTGAGCGCTGCCCTGTCGCCACTCATTCCCTACGTCTTTCAATACACGCTCGACAAGCCCACCTTGCAAGGCGATGTAATGGGCGTGCGCAACATGATTTTGCTGAGTTTGGGCCTATTGGCCGCGCGTGCATTCATCATGTACCTGCTCACTTACCTCACGGGATGGCTCGGGCAGTCGGTGATCAAAGACATTCGCATCAAGGTCTTTGACCACATCACCGGGATGAAGCTGCGTTTTTTTGACCACAACCCGGTCGGCATGTTGCAGACGCGCACCATCAGCGACGTCGAGACGCTCAACGATATTTTCAGTGAAGGCATCGCCCATATTTTGGAGGAATTGCTCACGCTGATCTTCATCCTCACTGTGATGCTCTGGACCAATTGGAAGCTCTCGCTTGTGGTGCTCACGAGCGTGCCGATCCTCTTAGTCGCCACATGGGTGTTTAAAAATGCCGTCAAATCCGGGATTCGTCGAGCGCGTTCGC
>JANPHP010000465.1:0-3465 GCA_031424495.1 Bacteroidota bacterium
TCAATTCTCGCCGGAGGCTCGTGTCGGATCAGCTTACGGCCAGAGGCCGCCGCTCGCAATTTTCATGCGATTGCCCTGCTGCCCACCACATCAATCCATCTCAAATTCTCCCCTCAAAAACTCCCCCTCAACGTCAGCACAATATTCCTCCCCGGCGCGCCAATATTACTCGCAAACACCCGATAGTTCTGATCGAGAATATTCTCTATCGCCGCTTGCACTTGCAGGTATTTGTGTACCTGAAAGGCGCAACGCACGTTGAGCGTCATCCAGGCGGGCATGCCGAGGGGGGTGGCGTTGTCGATGTTGTCTTCGCCGACGAGGTTGTAGTTTTTGAGGCTCTTCCAGCCGCTGTAGAGGACAAAAAATTCGCCACGGAATTTCTTGATGCTCACTTGCAGGCTGCTTTTGCCAAAGAGCGGCGCAATATGGTCGAGCGGATAGTCGGTCGTATCGGTTTTCAGGCGACCATAGGTGTAGTTGATCGTGTTCGTGAAGCGGAAGTGGTCGTTGAATTCAAAGGCGAGGTAGCCGCTCGCGCCATAGAGATAGGCTTTGGTGGCGTTTACGCTCGTGGTGACTTGGCTCAACTGACCGCTGTACACGATGGAGTCCTGCCCGTTGAATTGGCTCAGGCTCGTGGTGATGGCGTTGCGGTAGGCGGTGTACCAGGCATTGCCGCCGACAGTGACTTGCTTGGCGATGGTCTTGCTGATGCCGAGGTCGAGGTTGTAGGTCGTCTCGGGCTTGAGGTCGGGATTGGGCACGATCACCCTGCCCGGCACGGACTCAAATACTTTGGAGAGGTCGTCCACGTTGGGCGCGCGGAAACCTGTGCTGCCGAGCACGGTAAAGCGCCAATCGTGGCCGGGCATGTACACGAGGCCGATATTGCCATTGAGCGCAGTATTGTTTTGAGCCACCGATTTGAAGGGGAATGGGAAGAAGGTCGTGTCGGTCCACGCGGCATTGAGGCCGACATTGCTCAGGCGCAAACCATCGTTCAAGATCAATTTGTGCTGCACAATCTCCCAGCTGTGGGTGGCATAAACTGCGATGGAACGCATCGATGAACCGCCGTCGGGATAACGTGTGTCGAGCGGTTCGGTGAGGCCGGTGCTGGGGTGCTCCCGGTTGGCGGTGCTGTTCACGCTGTTGTAGGTGCCCTCCAAGCCATAACGGATTTCATTCATCTTCAGCTTTTTGGCGAAGTCGGCATTGAGCGAGATGATATTGAGCTTCTCGATGCGGTGGTTGAGGTTGTCGCTGCCAAAGCGGCGGTCGTTGCGGCTCTCCTCAATGTTTTGGTAGGCCACGATGATGCGCCCATTGTCATAAAAACCCTTGTCTGCCTTGAGATTGAGGGTATAGGAGCCAAATAGGCGCTTCTGCGGACCATAATACCACTCGGCATACTTGGGCTTGCCATTGCCGCCCAATTGCGTGAGGCGGTCATAGCGCGGCACATCGCTGGAGTTGCTGAATTGCAGGTTCAAGGTATGGCTCACTTTGTCGCTTTGCTTGAACATAAACTTCTGCAAAACATCATATTGCGAATAAGCCGAACCTACTTGCAGGTTGGAATCAGGATTCACGATCATGCTGTCCACGCCATTGATTTGGGTTTGGTAGAATGAGCGCTTGCCCCAATCCCCGTAAAAAGGATTGCGCTGCCCACCCTGACGCAGGTCGCCAAACTTGGAGTAGGTGACACTGGTCAATGACCCGAATTTCTGGCCACCCAAGCTCACGTCTGCGTGCCCGCTCATCTCGCCGGTCGCGGAGGCATAACGTGCGAATGCATTCGCCTTGACCAAGAGTCCCGCTTGTGTATTGAGCGTCGGATTTTTGGTGTAAAAGGCCATCACACCGCCGAGTGCGTCGCTGCCATAGACTGTGGAGCCGGGTCCAAAGAGGATCTCGACCTTGTCCATCATGGTATTGTCGAGCGTGAGAATGTTTTGCAAGTGCCCGCCTCGGTAGATGGCATTGTTCATGCGCACGCCGTCCACGACCATCAAGACTTTGTTGGTTTCAAAGCCCCTGATGATGGGACTGCCGCCACCGAGTTGGCTTTTTTGCACCATCACATTGCCGGTACTTTGCATCACGTCGGCCATCGTGCTTTGGTTTTGGAATGCCAGGTCCTTGGCGCGCAAGACCTCGACGGGCTGGGCCACGTCCTTGCGTTCCTCTTCAAATTTGCTCGCAGAGACGATCACCTCGTCGAGTGCAAACGTGTTTTGAAAGAGGTCGATGCTGCCGTCCATGGCCTTCACCTCCGCAAATGAATACCCTTCGCGGGTAAAACCCGACAAGCCAAAAAAGAGGCTGTCGCTATCGCTGAGGCCGCTCACGCTGATTTGGCCCTTGGCATCGGTTTCCCCGATCACGGCCGTGCTCGAGCTGACCTTTACGTGGCCCAAGGGAGCCATCGTATTGATATCCCTGACTGTGACGACGGTCTGGGTGAATGCGAAACTGCTGATCATCAAGAGCAAGCAGCTGAGAATATATTGTTTCATATTGTATTCTTCTAGGAAAATAAATCACCACAATTGTAAACGGGCCCTTCCGAATCAGGTAGCTAGGCCACTGCCGGAATGGGAAATGGGGGAATGCGCGATTGCATCCAATGATCGTTTGAGATCCCTGCCGATCTGCCGTACAGGCATATCGACAAGTCGGAAATCCAAGATCGCGCGCAAGCTAAAAGCTACTCGCAGATCGAGAAATCCAGCATCAATGATCGAAGATACAGCCGTTCAAGCCGACCGCTGCTGCGGTGGCTGCCCCTCGGGCGCGAACGAAGCTTGTGGAGACAGCGCCCAGTCTTGGGTGCGGATTGTCTGTATAGGTAGGGCGAAGGCGTGGAGACTCATCGCAGGTAAATCTATGTAATTGGCAGCGAGCAATCTTTGCACAAGCGGCCTGGACGATGCGGCATTGCCTTGTTCATGCCCCAGCAACATGGTCTCAAAATCTGCTTTCATGCGGCTTTCGTGTGCATCGGCGATGCAGCGCAATTCCCAACGGCCATCGCTCAGCAGCTTGAGGCTGAGCACATCATACATGGCGCCGTCTTCACGAAACTCGTGCTCATTCTCCCAGTCCAGACCTGAAAAATCTGTTGCCACCTTTGTGACCAGCCCCTCGACATGCCCACCAGCCTTCATCCCATCTTCCAACTGCTCCCACTGCCCATGCCGCCAACTGTCAAGCGACCAATGGTGCAAAGCCACGTAGCCCATGCATTGAAATACAAGGAGTCCGATGAGCGATATGGAGATGATGCGCCTCAATCTTGCAGAATCTAAAGCGAAGGTAACCAAAAAAGTACGCAGGAAGCAAAATTGTGAGGTCTGCAATTAGGGCAATCTCATGAAAGCAATTTGCGGCCCGCGGCCTCTGGCCGCAGGGCTATCCGACGCGAGCCTCTGGCGAGAGAAGCTAATTTCGCAGGTT